>CAJLWS010000096.1 GCA_905210385.1 uncultured Eubacteriales bacterium
CCTTATCCTTCATCTTTTTTCTTCACTTGTCCAATATGTATTGTAATCCTACAGTACAAAACGGAGCCTGAGAAAAATTTTGGTTGCGTTTGGAGGGGTATAATGCTATAATATCTGCGGCTAAACGCCGCGATAGTCTCTTTGCCCCGGCTATAGGGGCACTTTCTCACACAACCATCGCGCGGGCTCCGCGCCCGTGCTTTTTCCTCCTGTCCGCCAGCGAAGGCGGCGGACAGGTCCGTACACAGATCATGCCTCATCCGGTGGATGATACCAAACCGGCAGCTGGCCGGGAGTCGAGGTGCAGACGTTGAAAAAGTATGTGATTCACGGCGGCAAGCCGTTGTATGGCAAGGTGGAGATCAGCGGCGCAAAGAACGCAGCCGTGGGCATCATCCCCGCCGCCCTGCTGGTGGAGGGTATCTGCCGCATTGAGAATATTCCCCAAATCAGCGATGTGACGCTGATGCTGAACATCCTCCAGGAGCTGGGCGCCAGTGTGCGCACCGTCAACCGCTCCACGGTGGAGGTGGATGCCTCCGCCATCTGCAACCGGCCCATTTCCTATCAGGCCGGACGGAAAATCCGGGCCAGCTACTACCTGCTGGGCGCCCTGCTGGGCCGCTTCGGACAGGCCGAGGTTCCCCTGCCCGGGGGGTGCGACTTTGGCGGCCGACCCATCGACCAGCACATCAAGGGGCTCACCGCCCTGGGGGCGGACGTGGAGGTCAAGAACGGCTTCATGTGCGCCAAGACTAAGGACGGACGGCTGAAGGGCACCCAGATCTATCTGGATGTGGTCACTGTGGGGGCCACCATGAACCTGATGCTGGCCGCCACTCTTGCCGATGGAATGACGGGGATCGAGAACGCCGCCAAGGAACCCCATATCGTGGACCTGGCCAACTTTCTCAACTCTATGGGGGCGGACATCTCCGGTGCCGGCACTGACGTGATTAAGGTCCGGGGGGTAGAGCGGCTGACCGGAGGGGAATACTCCATCATCCCCGACCAGATTGAGGCAGGCACCTACATGGCCGCTGTAGCCGCCGCCGGGGGACAGGTCCGGGTGCGCAACATCATCCCTAAGCACATGGAATGCGTCACCGCCAAGCTCCTTGAGATGGGCGTGGAGGTGGAGGAGGATGGGGACAGCCTCATCGTTACCCGCCACGGCCCCCTCCAACGCACCAATATCAAGACCATGCCCTATCCCGGCTTTCCCACCGATATGCAGCCCCAAATCGCCGCCGTGCTCTGCCTGGCAGAGGGGACCAGCGTGCTCACTGAGGGGGTGTGGGACAACCGCTACCGCTATACCGAGGAGTTTCGCCGCCTGGGGGCCAAGATCCAGGTGGACGGCAAGATTGCCATCATTGAAGGGGTGGACCACCTCACCGGAGCGCCTATGGAGGCCTGCGACCTGCGGGCAGGGGCCGCCATGGTCATTGCCGGCCTGGCTGCCCGGGGAACCAGTGAGATCTCTAACGTCAAACACATTGAGCGTGGCTATGAGGATATCATCGGCAAGCTGTCCGGCATCGGGGCGGACATCCGGGTGGTGGAGGTTCCTGATCCCGAGGGACAGGTGAGCGCCGCTGGGTGAGGCCTCGGCGGGAGAAGAATCGTTTCCAGGAATCGCCGCCTGCGGGCGGCAATTCTTTTGTCCGGCATACACAGAGGAGGAATCCACATGTTGAGCGTGGCCACCCTGGCCAGCGGCTCCTCGGGCAACTGCGCCGTGGTGTCCGACGGCCGGGTACATATCCTGCTGGACGCGGGCATCTCCGCCCGGCGGATCCTCCGGGGCCTGGAAGAGCTGGGCATCCAGGGGGATCAGCTGGCGGGTATCCTCCTCACCCACGAGCACAGCGACCATATCTCCGGCCTGTCCACCTTGTGCCGCCAGTTAAACATGGAGCTGTACGCCACAGCGGGCACCGCCCGGCAGATCTGCTACCGCGTGGCTGGCTTGGAGGATCGGTTCCGGGTGTTCGACCCGGGAGAGGCCTTTGCCCTTGGGGACCTGGGGGTGGGCAGTTTCGCCCCCAGCCACGACTGCGCCTGCCCCGTGGGCTATACCATCACAGACGGCCGGCGGCGGCTGGCTCTATGCACTGATACGGGCAAGGTCACTGCCCAGGCCGCCCGTGCCATTCAGGGCGTGGATCTGTTGATCGGTGAGTTCAACTATGACTTGGACATGCTCCGGGCCGGCCCCTATCCCGCCAGCCTCAAGGAGCGCATCCTAGGCGACCAGGGCCACCTGTCCAATGAAATGGGGGGCAGACTGGCTGCCTGGGCAGTGGACAAGGGGACCCGCCGGGTGGTACTGGCCCACCTGTCCAAGGAGAACAACAGTCCCGACACTGCCCGGAGAGCCGCCCATCAGGCACTGGAGGCTATTGGCGCCCGGATCGGGCGGGACGTGTCGGTGAGCGTGGCTCCCCGTGGGGAGAACTCCGGCTGGCTGGAGGTATAGGTCATGATAAACGTGAAGCTCCTCTGCGTGGGTAAGCTCAAGGAGAAGTTCTACGCCGACGCCTGCGCCGAGTACGCCAAGCGGCTGGGCCGGTACTGCAGGCTGGACATCACCGAGCTGCCGGAGAGCCGTCTGCCCCAGGCTCCCACCCCTGGAGAGATTGCCGCAGCCCTGGAAAAGGAGGGGGAAGCCATCCGGACCAGGATTCCGCCGGGCTCCATTGTGGTGGCCCTATGCGTGGAGGGAGAGGCGTACTCCAGCGAACAGCTGGCCCAGGCTCTGACCCGTTGGGCTCAGGCGGGGAGCAAGGGGCTGGTGCTGGTCATTGGCGGCTCCTATGGCCTGCACCCCTCGGTGAAGAAGCTGGCACGGCTGCGCCTGTCCATGTCCCCCATGACCTTCCCCCACCATCTGGCCCGGGTGATGGCGCTGGAGCAGCTCTATCGAGCTTTCAAAATCCAGGAAGGATCCAGCTATCACAAATAGGAAGCATGGGGTTACCTAGGCTCCTTTTTTGTTTCTCCCCTGGCGGCGCTCCCCCATCCCCCTTGACAAACTCCCCCCCATCCCCTATACTAAAACCCTGTAAAAGGCTTGGATGGGAAGGAGTACCCGCCTCCCTCTGACCAAGAGAGACGCCGTCTGGTGCGAGGCGTTTCAGAGCAGGCGGGGAAGGTGGTCCCGGAGCTCCGCCTCTGAACCGCAGTAGGGGGCGGCGGGTTCTCCCGTTACAGAGACAACGAGTGTCCCGCAAGGGAAATTCAGGTGGTACCGCGGTTGTTTCCAATCGCCCTGAGCAAAACGCTCGGGGCGATTTTCTGTTGCCCCGAAAAGGAGTTGTATAACGTGAAAAAAGAACTGCCCAAGGTCTACGAGCCCCAGGAGGTGGAGGGCCGCATCTACGAGATGTGGGAGAAGAACGGCTGCTTCGCCGGCCACCGGGATCCCGACAAAAAGCCCTTCACCATCGTCATGCCGCCCCCCAACGTCACCGGCCAGCTCCACATGGGCCACGCCATGGACTGCACCCTCCAGGACATCCTCATCCGGTTCAAGCGGATGCAGGGCTACGCCGCCCTGTGGGTGCCCGGCACCGACCACGCCGGCATCGCCACCCAGATCAAGGTGGAGGAGGACCTGCGGGTCAACGAGGGCCTGACCCGCCACGATCTGGGCCGGGAGAAGTTTCTGGAGCGGGTGTGGGACTGGAAGAACAAGTACGGCAACCGCATCGTGGAGCAGCAGAAGAAGTTAGGCGCCTCCTGCGACTGGGACCGCTCCCGGTTCACCATGGACGAGGGCTGCTCCAAGGCGGTGCGGGAGGTGTTCGTCTCCCTGTACGAGAAGGGCCTGATCTACAAGGGCAGCCGCATCGTCAACTGGTGCCCCCACTGCGTCACCGCCCTGTCCGACGCCGAGGTGGAGTACAAGGACAAGCCCGGCCACCTGTGGCACATCAAGTACCCCATCGTGGGGGAGGAGGGGCGGTACGTCATCGTGGCCACCACCCGTCCGGAGACCATGCTGGGGGACACCGGCGTGGCCGTCAACCCCAACGACGAACGCTACCAGGACATCGTGGGCAAGAAGTGCCTGCTGCCCCTCATGGACCGGGAGATTCCCATCGTGGCCGACGAGTACGTGGACATGGAGTTCGGCACCGGCTGCGTCAAGATGACCCCCGCCCACGACCCCAACGACTTCGAGGTGGGCCTGCGCCACAACCTGGACACCATCCGGGTGCTGGACGACCACGGGGTGGTGAACGAAAACGGCGGCAAATACCAGGGCATGGACCGGTACGAGGCCCGGAAGACTGTTGTCGCGGATTTGGAGGCCCTGGGCCTGCTGGAGAAAATCGAGGACCACCAGCACAACGTGGGCACCTGCTACCGCTGCGGCACCGACGTGGAGCCCATCGTGTCCGCCCAGTGGTTTGTAAAGATGGAGCCCCTGGCCAAAGAGGCTCTGCGAGTGGTGAACGACGGGGAGGTCAAGTTCGTCCCCGAGCGCTTTGCCAAGACCTACACCAACTGGATGGAGAACGTCCACGACTGGTGCATCTCCCGCCAGCTGTGGTGGGGCCACCAGATCCCCGTGTGGTACTGCAACCACTGCGGCCATATGACCGTCACCCGGGAGGACCCCACGGAATGCGAGCACTGTCACAGTAAGAACATCACCCGGGACCCGGACGTGCTGGACACCTGGTTCAGCTCCGCCCTGTGGCCCTTCTCCACCCTGGGCTGGCCCGACCAGACGGAGGATTTGAAGTATTTCTACCCCACCGACGTGCTGGTCACCGGGTATGACATCATCTTCTTCTGGGTGGCCCGGATGATCTTCTCCGGCTGCGAGCACACCGGCAAGCCCCCCTTCCACACCGTGTTCATCCACGGCCTGGTCCGGGACGACAAGGGCCGGAAGATGTCCAAATCCCTGGGCAACGGCATCGACCCCCTGGAGATGGCGGACCAGTACGGGGCGGACGCCCTGCGCTTCAACCTGATCACCGGAAACTCCCCCGGCAACGACATGCGCTTCTATGTGGAGAAGTGCGAGGCCATGCGGAATTTTGCCAACAAGATTTGGAACGCCAGCCGGTTTGTCCAGATGAACCTCACCGTGGAGGACAACCGCCTGCCCGACCACCTGGAGCTGGAGGACAAATGGATTCTCTGCCGCCTGGGCGAGGTCATCGGCGAGGTCACCGAGAACATGGAGGCCTTCGAGCTGGGGGTGGCCTCCGCCAAGGTGTACGACTTCATCTGGAGCGACTTCTGCGACTGGTATATCGAGCTGACCAAGGCCCGCCTCCAGGGGGACGATCCCCAGGCCAAGGAGGACGCCCAGCACGTGCTGGTGTATGTGCTCACCGAGACGCTGAAGCTCCTCCACCCCTTTATGCCCTTTATTACGGAAGAAATTTGGCAGTCCTTACCCCACGAAGAAGAGCGGAGCCGTCGTGAGCAGCGCGGATGGACCGAAGCGAAGGCGAGCGCAGGGGCGCAAGCCCCGGAGACCAGCCTGAGTGGTCGGGAAGCCGCGCGTTGCGAACAGGCGGAGCTTGACAACAAGAAGGGCGACTTCCTGATGCTCCAGTCCTGGCCGGTGGCCGACCCCGCCTGGGCGGATACCCAGGCCAAGGAGGCCATGGAGGCGGTGATGGACGTGATCCGGGCCATCCGGGCGCGGCGCGCGGAGATGAACGTGCCCCCCTCCAAGAAGGCGGCCCTCACCCTGGTCACCAGCGCCGGGGACATCTTTAAGGCCGGGGAGGCCCACCTGAAGCGGCTGGCCTGGTGCTCCTCCGTCACCGTCCAGGCGGACGACCTGACGGACACCGCCGGGATGGTGTGCGACGTGACCCACCTAGCCAAGGCCTACCTGCCCCTGGCGGAGCTGGTGGACATCGAAAAGGAAAAGGCCCGGCTGACCAAGGACCTGGGCAAGAAGCAGGGCGAGCTGAAGGGCCTGGAGGCCAAGCTCAGTAACCCCGGGTTCCTGAGCAAGGCCCCCGAGGCCGTGGTGGCCGGGGAGCGCGACCGGGCAGAGAAATTGAAGGCCCTGATCGCCAAGCTGGAGGAGCAGCTGACGGCCATGGGCTGACCCCCGGCCGCCGCCCCGCGGCGGAAGCCGCGCGGTCGAGCTCGCGCTTCCAGCGGACCTGATCGGATAAACGCAGAAGGCGGAACCAGTTCCGGAGTTCCGCCAGGTGTTTTTTCAGTTCAGGACCGC
>CAJLWS010000097.1 GCA_905210385.1 uncultured Eubacteriales bacterium
CGGTAGCCGAAGGCGAAGTGGTGCTGGTGCTGGAGGCGATGAAGATGGAGAACGAGATCTACGCGCCGAAGAGCGGCACAGTGACCCAGGTGTATGTGAACAGGGGCCAGAGCGTGAACTCCGGCGACCCCATGCTGCTGATCGAGTGAGAGAGGGGGGAGCGGAGGCATGGAATTCCTGCTGGAAGGGATCATGGGGATCACCTGGAAGACGCTGGTGATGTGGGCGCTTGGGGGCCTGCTGATCTACCTGGCGATCAAGAAAGAGATGGAGCCCACCCTGCTGCTGCCCATCGGGTTTGGCGCGATCCTGGTGAACATCCCGGGGGTGAACTTCGGGGCGCTGGAGACGCTGTATAGCGCGGGCATCGCCAATGAGCTGTTCCCGCTGCTGCTGTTCATCGGGATTGGGGCGATGATCGACTTTGGTCCGCTGCTGTCCAATCCGAAGCTGATGATCTTCGGGGCGGCGGCGCAGTTCGGCATCTTCATGACGCTGTGCCTGGCGTCGATGTTCTTTGACATCAACGATGCGGCGTCCATTGCGATCATCGGGGCGGCGGACGGCCCGTCGGCCATCGCGGTGGCCATTGCGCTGAGCAGCCAGTACCTGGGGGCGATCATGGTGGCGGCGTACTCCTACATGGCGCTGGTACCCATTATCCAGCCGCCCATCATCAAGCTGCTGACCACGAAGAAGGAGCGGCAGATCCGGATGGAGTACAAGCCGGCGGCGGTGAGCAAGCGGACGAAGATTCTGTTTCCCATCGTGATTCTGATGATCGCGGCGTTGGTGGCGCCGGGGTCGGCGGAGCTGATCTTCTTCCTGATGTTCGGCAACCTGATCCGGGAGTGCGGGGTGCTGAACTCGCTGTCGGAGACGGCGCAGAACGTGCTGGCCAACCTGGTGACCATCTTCCTGGGGATTTCCATAGCGTCCCAGATGGAGGCGGAGAAGTTCCTGGCGCCGGAGACGCTGTTGATTCTGGGCCTGGGGCTGTTCGCGTTTGTGTTCGACACGGCTGGCGGCGTGCTGTTCGCCAAGCTGCTCAACCTGTTTCTGAAGAAGAAGATCAACCCGATGATCGGTGCGGCGGGCATTTCGGCGTTCCCCATGGCCGGGCGCATCGTGCACAAGATGGGGCAGGAGGAGGACAAGTACAACTTCCTGCTGATGCATTCCATTGGGGTAAACGTGTCGGGACAGATCGCGTCGGTGATCGCCAGCGGACTGATCCTGGGCTTCTTCGGCTAAAGGAGGTTGCAAGCTATGTTTGAACCCTACAATTTCATCCTGAACCTGGAGTACATGGGGAAGGGGATGCTGGGCATCTTCATCGTCATTGGCCTGATCATCCTGGCCACCGTCCTGCTCAATAAGCTGGGCGGTAAGGATCAAAAGTGACGCTGGACTGGTACAGAGGAAAACTGCCGCAAGACAGCGAAAGACGCTATCTTATGCAGGAAAGGAGGATTGCCGTGAAACAGACAGACCCAATCCAGATAGAAAGAGCGTGGGAACAGCTGGATGAGATGCATCGGATCAGAGGGAGCGCGTTACCTGAGTTTTACTTCCAGCTGGCAAATGATCCACAGCTTTTAGCGGCGTTTAAGAATGTGTACGTGGCGTGCAACCGCGGAGAGCAGGTGATACCCAAGAAATATCGGGAACTGATGATCATGATTCTGGGTTGCGCCAGAGGCGTGGAGACCACAATTACAGTTCACGGGAACCTAGCCATCAAGGAGGGCGCCTCCATAGAAGAGGTGGGAGAGGCACTGCGTATTGCGCTGATGATCTGTGGAGTCTCAGCGGTTTTGCCGGCTGCCGCACTGTTTGACAAGCTGGAAAAGGCCGATAGAAGCGAAGCGAAAAGCGAACATTTAGAATAAAGAATAGAATGAAAGGAGCTAGCGAGGTTATGAAAATCGGGTTTATGGGTCTTGGTCAAATGGGAAAGGGTATGGCGTTAAATCTGAGTAAGTGTGGCTGTGAGTATGTGGTGAACGACATCAGCGACGCCATGTTCCCGGACTTTGAGGCGCGGGGCATCCATGCCACTACCCAGGTCAAGGAACTGTGGGATGCGGATATCATTTTCCTGTGCCTGCCGGGGACCAAGATTGTGGAGCAGGTTGTCCTTGGAGAGGATGGCCTAGCCGTTCACATGCAACCGGGGCAACTGCTGGTGGACTGCAGCACCATTGCATATCTGCCCACATTAAAAATGGCAGAGGAACTGAAAGCAAAGGGGATCGGATTTGTGGACGCGCCCGTCTCCGGCCGCCAGTCCAAGGCGGAGGACGGCACACTGACCATCATGTGCGGCGGAACAAAGGAAAATTTCGAAAAGGTGAAGCCCTATTTAGACATGATGGGAAGCGACATCTACTACATGGGCCCCAGCGGAAGCGGACAGATGACGAAAATGATCAACAACTGCATCTATGACATCAATGTGGTGGCCTTCTGCGAAATGATGACTGTGGCCGTTAAGCTTGGGCTGGAACCGGAGCAGATCGGAAAGGTGATCAACACTGGGACAGCTCAGAGCGGCGCGTCCAAATTCTTCATTCCTCAGATTCTGGAAGGAAACTTCGATTATGGTTTCACGATCAACGACGCATACAAAGATATCGTAAGCTGTGTGGAAATTACATCTCTGAAGGGACTTCCTGTTCCGGTTCTGGATGCGATGAATTCCATCTATAAGATGTCTATGCTGAAGGGGTATGGTGATAAGTACAAGGGGGCTCTGGTGCGCGTCTATGAGGATTTGATGGGCGTGAAATGCCGGAAGCCGGGCTTCGAAAACACCTAAACTAGAAGCTGGGGTTGTGGTCACACACAATTTTGTAGAGTGGGTGGCAGCCGCATCCCGAAAGTCAGATCGCTGTAGCGCAAAGTCCTCCGGCAGACGCCGGAGGACTTTGCGCGGTTAGGAAACGGCCAGTCATGCGCTGGATTCATCAGGGACCAGGGGAAAAGCTGCGGAATCTGCTGCTTGGGCAGAGTTCCGCAGCTTTCGTATATAATCCCGAGATTTTTTAAAAGCGGCGCGTTTTGTAAGGTGCATTCCGCGATGGGTCTTCAAAGGAAGCGCTAGGCAGGTTGCTCCAGAATAAGGGATTGTGCGGTAGCCAGGAAACATTTCAGAGCGGGGGATTTCTTGCCGGAGAGATAGGCTGCTCCGTAGGATAACGCTCCAAACTCCGGCAGAGGGATATACCGCAGGCCGGGCAGCCTGCCTCCCGGCAGGTCGGCCATGATGGCAAAAGCGTAGCCCGACCGGATCAAGGCGGAGGCGACGTCCAGGTTGTCGCAGAACAGCATCTGGTCAGGACCGCGTCCGGCGACGGCCTGGTGCTGGACCGACAGCAGGGAGGGAGGATAGACCGGCGGCGGACAGACGATGATTTTTCCGCCCTCCGCCAGCTGCGGAAGGGTAAGCTGGGACGCAGCGGCCAGGGGATGCCCCTCCCCGCACACGCAGACAATGGAGCAGCGGGTCAGTTCATGATAGGCTGCCTTCACAGGCGCGATCTCCCGCAGGGTGAGCAGGACCTGGATGTCATCCTCCTCCAAAAGACGGTCCAGAGAGGCGAAGGGGATCATGCGCAGAATGGGAATAACCTGCGGCAGTTCCTGCCGAAAGGCCTCTAGCACGGCGCTCAGGTAATACAGCTCCGTATAGTTGTGGCATCCGATGCCAAAGAGCTGGGGAAGGGTGGCCTGGCTCTCCTGGATCCTGGCCTTGGACAGGCCGGTGAGTTTGAGGATCTCGCCGGCATACTGCAGGAATAGATGCCCCGCCTGGGTCAACTGTACGCTTTTGCTGGTGCGGTGGAACAGTCTGGTCCCCAGCTCATCCTCCAGCGCGTTGATCTGATGGCTCACCGCCGGCTGGGTGATGCGCAGATGTTCCGCCGCCCGGGAAAAGTTCAGGAAATTGGCCACGGCGATGAAGCATTCCAACTGTGTGGTATTCAAACAAAGTTTCCCCCTTTGCACTACGGCCCTCTTATACAATGCGGAGATACAATAAAATGTCTTTATTGATCATAACATATTTGAATTTCACATGCAAGCGCGGTTGTGCTATATAAAGTAAGGACTGGAACAGTTCCGGCCCTAACCAATTGGAAAGAGGTGAGGGAAAGTGCCGCTGGACAGAACAGATCTGGCTTCGGCTAACCGGCAGATCGGTATTCAGCTGGAGCTGCAAGCCAACCGGGTGATGGCCCGCCGGGAGTTGACGGGAGCCCAGGGACGCATGCTGCTATATATTTTGCAACATTCCGATACAGGGACATCTCTGACTCAGATCCACGATGTCTTCGGGTATTCCAAAGCGGCTCTGTCCGCCATTCTCAAACGCCTGCGGGAAAAGGGATATGTCCGGGTGGAACCCTGTGCCCAGGATGATCGGCGAAAGCTGTTGTTTGTTACGGAAAAGGGCAGGCAGGTGAAGGCCTTTTTAGACCAGGCGTTTCGAGAGTCCTGCGATCAGCTCTATCAGGGCTTTTCAGAAGTGGAGCTGGTGCAGCTGGAGCGGTTCCAGCAAAGAATGCTGTGGAATCTGAACCAGGCTGGAGGGTCCCAGCACAGCATCATGGAGAACAGCAAGGAGGAAGACGTACTGTGAGACATGTACTGCATCAACTAGGGACATACAAGCGAGATACCTTCCTGTGCATTGGCCTGACGGCGATGGAGGTAGTTATGGAGATCCTGCTGCCGCTGATCACCTCCCTGATCATCGACGAGGGGCTGGAGGCCAGCAACCTTCCCGCCGTGTACCGCTATGGTATCCTGATGGTGGCCATGGCCTTTCTCAGCCTGGCCTTCGGCGCGCTGGCGGGCAAGTTTGCCGCCAGCGCGGCATCCGGGCTGTCGGCCAACCTGAGAGAGGCCATTTACAATAACATTCAGACCTTTTCCTTTTCTAACATCGACAAGTTCAGCGTGCCCGGTCTGGTGACCCGGATGACCACGGATGTCACCAACGTGCAGAATGCGTTTATGATGATCATCCGCGTGGCAGTGCGGGCCCCTTTGAACCTGATTTTCAGCTACGCCATGTGTATCTACATCAGCCCCACGCTGTCCCTGACCTTCCTGATCGCGGTGGTCTTCCTGCTGGTGGTTCTCGGAGCCATCATGGTTGCTACCATGCGCATTTTCGACCGGGTGTTCAAGAAGTATGACGAGCTGAACGCCAGCGTCCAGGAAAACGTGTCCGCCATCCGGGTGGTAAAAGCCTTCGTCCGGGAGGACTATGAGAACAACAAGTTCGCGAAGGCCTCCGCCAATCTCTACAAGCTGTTCGTCAAGGCGGAGGGACTGCTGGCTTTCAACAACCCCGCCATGATGGTCGCCATCTACTTCTGCATCATCATGGTGTCCTGGCTGGGGGCTCAGTTCGTGGTGGGTGGGACGCTGACCACCGGCAACCTTACCAGCCTGTTCAGCTACATCATGTCCTTGCTCATGAGCCTGATGATGCTCTCCATGGTGGTGGTGATGATCACGATGTCCCTGGCCAGTATCCGGCGGATTGACGAGGTGCTCAGTGAGACCCCGGACCTGAAGAATCCCGCCGACCCCGTGGAGACGGTGGAGAACGGAAGCATCGACTTCAACCACGTGAACTTCTCCTATAAGCACGGCAGCGGCAAGAATGCCCTGAGCGGCATCGACCTGCACATCAGGTCGGGGGAGACTATCGGCGTCATCGGCGGCACCGGATCGGGCAAGAGCAGCCTGGTCAACCTGATCTGCCGACTGTACGATGTGGACAGCGGCTCGGTAGAGGTGGGTGGCCGGGACGTGCGGGAGTACGACATGGAGGCCCTGCGCAACCAGGTGTCCGTGGTGCTCCAGAAGAACACCCTGTTCTCCGGCACCATCCTGGACAACCTGCGCTGGGGCAACCCGGACGCCACCGAGGAGGAGTGCGTGGAGGCCTGCCGGGCGGCCTGCGCCGACGAGTTCATCGACCGAATGCCCGACGGATACCACACCCGCATCCAACG
>CAJLWS010000098.1 GCA_905210385.1 uncultured Eubacteriales bacterium
AAGTGGTCGGCGGTGGTGTTCCGGGGCCACGGCTCCTACGTGGTGGGCGCCCCCGAGTTTATCCTGGGGGAGGAGTATAAACTGATCCAGCCCATGGTGGCCCCCTATCAGGCCCAGGGCTGCCGGGTGCTGCTGCTGGCCAAATGTGATACCCCTCCCACCGGCGAGGGCGGCTTGTCCGGACTCATCGACCCGGTGGCCCTGGCGGTGCTGTCCAACCCCATCCGGCCTGAGGCGCCGGACACCTTCCGCTACTTTGCCCAGCAGGGGGTGCATGTAAAGGTCATCTCCGGAGATAACCCGGAGACAGTGTCCCAGGTGGCCCGCCAGGCGGGCATTGAGGGGGCGGAGCGGTTCGTGGACGCGGCCACCCTGCGCCAGCCGGAGGACTACGCCCGGGCGGTGCGGGACTTTACCGTCTTCGGCCGGGTGACCCCCGACCAGAAGCGCAAGCTGGTGAAAGCCTTGCAGAAGGCGGGGCACACCGTGGCCATGACGGGGGACGGGGTGAACGACGTGCTGGCCCTCAAGGACGCCGACTGCGGCATCGCCATGGCCTCGGGGGCGGAGGCCGCCTGCCAGGTGGCCCAGCTGGTGCTGCTGGACTCCAACTTTGCCTCCATGCCCCATGTGGTGGAGGAGGGGCGACGGGTCATCAACAACATCCAGCGATCCGCCGCCCTGTACCTGGTGAAGAACATCCTGTCCTTCTTCCTCTCCCTCATCACCCTGTTTGCCGGTTTCCCTTACCCCTTCATCCCCATCCAGATGACCCTCATCAGCGCGGTGACCATCGGCATCCCCTCCTTTGTGCTGGCTCTGGAGCCAAACCACGAGATGGTGAAAGGCCGGTTCATGCAGAACGTGCTGCGCCGGGCTCTGCCGGGGGGGTTGACCAACATCGTGCTCATCGTGGGCATCGAGCTGTTCACCATGGCCTTCACCTTTGAGCGGGCCACCCTGTCCACCCTGGCCACGGTGATCATGGGGGAGGTGGGCCTGCTGGTGCTGTACTACATCTCCCGGCCCATGGACTGGAAGCGGTGGACGCTGCTGGGCTCCATGGTGGTGGCCTTCCTGGTGGCGGTGCTGGGCTTCGGCTCCTTCTTTGAGCTCACCCCCCTGGACTTCCAGTCCGGGCTGGTCATCGTGGTCTTCCTCATGCTTACCCCCTCGGTGATCTGGTGCTTTGAGCGGCTGTTTGAGCTGGGCTCCAACGCCCTGGGGCTCTGGTCGGGCAACCGGGCGGCGTGGCGCGAGAGAAAGCGCCGCGGCCAGATCGAGGAATGACGCGTTTTCCCGGGAAATCACCAGAACGGATCCGTCAAAAATGACGTTGCCTTTTCCGGCGGACTGAGTGCCCCGGCGGGCTTGCCACTGGCCTGTCGGTAAGCTTGGGGCGGGCGAAGATTCGGAAAGGATTGCTTTTTCCGCCCCCATACGGTACAATGTGGGCAGAGAAGAGAAAGGGAGTGTTTTCGTGGAATACCAACGTGCCCAACTCAAGCAGAGCGTCAAGCAGGTCATGCGGCAGACCCGGCCCCGGCCCATCTGGATGACTCTGCTGTACCTGGTGATCAGCGCGGTGGGAACCGGAGTGATTCGGCAGATCCTCAGCGGACTGAACTGGTCGAGCACGATCATGAGCTACTACCTGACCATGCTCATCAACGGTACCGATCCGGACATGGCTGTGGACGCCTTGCTCAGGTGGATCTTCGGCAACGGGATACAGATGATCCTGGCCATCGCTCTGGGCAGCCTGGTGGTGGCCCTGGTGCTCTACCTGTGGCAGAGCCTGATGACCGTGGGCTATGAAGGCTACTGCCTGGCCATGTCCCGGGGGCAGAACCCCGGGGTGTCCACCCTGTTCTGTGCCTTCCCTCGGGCTGGGGGCGTATTGCTCACCCGGCTGCTCACCGGCGTGTTCATTTTCCTGTGGTCCCTGCTGTTCACCCTGGGCCTGGTGGTGGTGATGATCCTGGGCGCGGGCCTGGCCACGGCGGTGCCCTTCCTGGGGGCGCTGGTGATGTTCGCCGGCATGATCGCCTACATAGTGGTGCTGGGTCCCTGCGGTACGCCTTGGCGGACTACATCCTGCTGGACCAGGGTGTGTCCGGGATGCAGGCCGTCCGCCGGAGCAAGGAGATGATGCGGGGCAACACCGGCAAGCTGTTTGTGCTGCAGCTGTCCTTCATCGGCTGGTACCTGGTGATGTTCGCCGTCTTTTTCGTGGGCCTCCTCATCCTGGTACTCGTGCTGGGCGGAGTGTTGGGTGCGGCACTGTCCGCTAGCGGACAGGTCGCGGACCTGTTTGCCGTGTTGGGTATATTCTGGGTGATCGTGCTGATACTTCTACTGGTACAGCTCGCTATCAGCCTGTGGCTCCAGCCCTATCTCACCGGCAGCGTGGCCCGGTTCTATGACTTTCTCCTGGGCCGCCAGCCCCAGAAGCAGGGCGGCTGGACCGCCCCCGGCGGCGGGGGACAGGACCCCTGGGACCGGAATGGGCCGGAACGCCGGGACGCCTGGGACCAGTCCTCCTACACCTGGACGGCCGGCCAGCCCGGCCAGTCCCGGGAGACGCTGAACCCGCCCGCCGGCGGCACGGAGGAAAGGAAGGACGGGGAGGGGGACGGGCAGGACAGGCCCAGCGGCCCCAGCTATCCCAAGTATTGATGTACCGGTGGGGTTGTGATGCTGCCCTTCCGGGATTGGTAAGAAAGGAGCGGAACGAAGCGTGAGCAAGATTCAGATGAAGACACCTCTGGTGGAGATGGACGGGGATGAGATGACCCGCATCCTCTGGCAGCAGATCAAGGAGGAGCTGCTGGAGCCCTACATCGACCTGAAGACGGAGTACTACGACCTGGGCCTCCCTAAGCGGGAGGAGACAAAAGACCAGATCACGGTGGATGCGGCTGAGGCCACGAAGCGGTACGGTGTGGCGGTGAAGTGCGCCACCATCACCCCCAATGCCCAGCGGGTGGAGGAGTACAAGCTGTCCCAGATGTGGAAGTCCCCCAACGGCACCATCCGAGCCATCCTGGACGGCACGGTGTTCCGGGCCCCCATCATGGTCCGGGGGATCAATCCGGTGGTGAAGAACTGGGAACAGCCCATCACCATCGCCCGCCACGCCTTCGGAGACGTGTACAAGGCCACCGAGTACCGGGTTCCCGGCCCCGGAAAGGCCGAGCTGGTATTCACCGGGGCCGACGGGGCGGAGCATCGTCAGACCATCCAGGACTTTGACGGACCCGGGGTGCTCCAGGGCCAGTTCAACCTGGACCGGTCCATTTCCTCCTTCGCCCGCTCCTGCTTCCAGTACGCCCTGGACACCAAACAGGACCTGTGGTTTGCCACCAAGGACACCATCTCCAAGCAGTACGACCACACCTTCAAGGACCTGTTCGCCGAGATTTTTGAAGGGGAGTACCGGGACAAGTTCGACCAGGCGGGGATCACCTACTTCTATACCCTCATCGACGACGCGGTGGCCCGGGTCATCCGCTCCAAGGGGGGCTTCATCTGGGCCTGCAAGAACTACGACGGCGACGTGATGAGCGACATGGTGTCCACTGCCTTCGGCTCCCTGGCCATGATGACCTCCGTGCTGGTCTCCCCCGAGGGCAACTACGAGTACGAGGCCGCCCACGGCACCGTCACCCAGCACTACTACCGCCACCTGAGAGGGGAAGAAGTGTCCACCAACCCCATGGCCACCCTGTTCGCCTGGACGGGGGCGCTGGCCAAGCGGGGAGAGCTGGACGGCATCCCGGAGCTGACCGCCTTTGCTCAAAAGCTGGAGCGGGCGGCCATCGACACCATTGAGGCCGGCGTTATGACCGGCGATCTGGTGGGCCTGTGGGAGGGGGATGCCCCCGCCCAAAAGGTGACGGGGCTGGAGTTTCTCCGGGCTATCCGGGAGAGGCTGTAAGGGCAGAGTTCGGGGCGGGGCGGTAGCGCATGTCCGATGGAAATACTGGCTGATATTTTTTCGCAATCTGTTACCCTGAAATTGATCTGGAGAACCATTCGTTTGACGGTGAAGAGGAGGATAGAGCCATGCGACGAAAGACGAAAAAAGTTCACCCCATTTCCCTGCTGCTGGCGGCGCTGCTGTGGATCGGTCTGCTCTCCAGCTGTGCCGCCTCTCAGGGTACGCCGGAGGAGCTGCTGGCCATGTCCGACGAGGAGCTGCTGGCCACCCTACAGGATCACGGCCTGACTGTCCCGGAGGTCTTTCAGGAGAGAGAGGATCTGCCAGAGATCGTCCGGGAGGCGGTGCAGAGCCTGGAGAAGAATCCCAACGCCTACCAAGCGGTCAGCTACACCGAGGCCGTGCGGCTGATCTACAGCGTGAAGCAGGCGGCCTGGGACTACTGTGGCCGGGAGTTCACCGACTCGCCCCTGGAATTTTAGAACAACAAAAGCAGCGTTCCGCAAAATTGCGGAACGCTGCTTTTGTTTACAGGGAGGGGGAGACTTACTTCAGCTCCACCTTGGCGCCGGCCTCTTCCAGCTTCTTCTTCAGCTCCTCGGCCTCGTCCTTGGAGACGGCCTCCTTCAGGGTCTTGGGAGCGCCCTCCACGGTGGCCTTGGCCTCAGCCAGGCCCTGACCGGTGATCTCACGCACAGCCTTGATGACCTTGATCTTGGCAGCGGCGTCAAAGCTGGCCAGAACCACGTCAAACTCGGTCTTCTCCTCAACGGGAGCGGCAGCGGCACCGCCGGCGGCGGGAGCGGCCATGGCGGCGGCGGAAACGCCGAACTCCTCCTCCAGAGCCTTGACCAGATCGTTCAGTTCCAGAACGGTCAGGGACTTCACTTCCTCAATCAGAGCGGTGATCTTCTCACTTGCCATGATAAAATACCTCCTATGAATGGATCAATAAATTTTTTTGTAGATTGCCCGGCCTCCGGGCGGGGAAAACGCCGGGATTTACTCGGCAGCGGGGGCCTCCTCGGCGGGGGCAGCCTCTTCGGCAGCGGGAGCGGCTTCGCCGTTCTTCTCGGCGATGGCCTTGATGACGATGGCCAGGCTGGTGATGGGGGCCAGCATCATGCCGAGCACCTGGCCCAGCAGAGCGTCCTTGGAGGGCAGCTCAGCCAGAGCAGCCACATCGGCCAGGGGGATGACCTTGCCATCCATAAAGCCGGCCTTGATGTTGAACCGGTCGCCCATCTGCTTGGCATACTTGTTGATGATGCGCATGGGGGCGATGGGATCATCTTTGGAGACGGCCAGGGAGGTCGTACCATTGAGTACCTCATCCAGTTCCTCCATGCCCACATTGTTGATGGCGAAACGCACCAGGGTGTTCTTCACCACGGAATACTCCACGCCGTTTTCCCGCAGCTCCTGCCGCAGAGCGGTGTCCTCCGCCACGGTGATGCCCTTGTAGTCCACCAGCACGCCGGAAGACGCGGACTTCAGGGTCTCGGTCAGCTGCTCCACGACGGCCTTCTTCTCATTGAGAATCTTTGCGTTTGGCATTGTTTGATTTCACCTCCGGGGAATTGAGATCACAGCGTATCTCATAAAAAGCGAAACGCTGCTTCCGTGTCAAGACGAAAACAGCGCAAAACATCTTCTGGATTGGCTGCATTCTCGGCTGGGTTTCTACCGGGAAACAATCCGGAAACCAGCTGTCTTTGAACACGAACGGTATTATACCGCCTCGGGAGGGCCTTGTCAAGTAAAACCCTCCCGAAACGGGTATAATTTTTGGGTGTCACGCTTCACCTGTTCGCGACGGCTCTGCGCTTCTCACACAAATTTCGCAGCGTTGACCTTGACGCCGGGGCCCATGGTGGAGGCGGCCACGCAGCTCTTCACGTACTGGCCTTTGGCGGCAGCGGGCTTGGCCTTGATGATGGCGCCCATCAGGGCGTTTAGGTTGTCGGCCAGCTTCTCGGCGCCGAAGGAAACCTTGCCGATGGGGCAGTGGATGATGTTGGTCTTGTCCAGAC
>CAJLWS010000099.1 GCA_905210385.1 uncultured Eubacteriales bacterium
GGAGTTGGCAGGGGCCACCGCCTGGGCGTCGTCGGACACCGCCATGAAGTCCAGGCCGGTGTACTCCTTCACCGCCTCCGCCATGGTCATCCGGGGCCAGCCGGGGGTCAGGTCCAGCTGCCTGCCCTGCCACTCCAGTTGGTAGGTACCCAGCAGCTTCGCTGCGGCGGAGGAGAGCAGCTCCTCAAACAGGTCCATCATGTCGTTGAAGTCGGCATAGGCCTGATAGAGCTCCACCGTGGTAAACTCGGGATTGTGCTTGGTGTCCATCCCCTCATTCCGGAAGATGCGGCCGATCTCGTATACCCGTTCCAGGCCGCCCACCACCAGCCGCTTCAGGTGCAGCTCGGTGGCAATGCGCAGGTACATATCAATGTCTAAGGTATTGTGGTGGGTGATAAAGGGCCGGGCGGTGGCGCCGCCGGAAATGGTGTTGAGCACCGGGGTCTCCACCTCCATGTAGCCCCGCCCGTCCAAAAAGTCCCGGACATGCTTGATGAACTTGGATCGGATCTCGAAGGTGCGGCGCACCTCCGGGTTGACGATCAGGTCCACATACCGCTGGCGGCAGCGGGTCTCCACGTCGGTCAGGCCGTGGAACTTCTCCGGCAGGGGGAGCAGGGACTTAGCCAGCAGGGTGATGGTGCTGGCTTTGATGGAGATTTCCCCCCGCTTAGTGCGGAAGACCTCCCCCTCCACGCCCACAATGTCGCCGATGTCGTACTTCTTGAAGGCGGCCAGGGCCTCCTCGCCCACATCGTCGATGCGCACGTAGAGCTGGATGCGGCCCGCCCCATCCTGCAGGTCGGAAAAGACGGCCTTGCCCATCCCCCGCTTGCTCATGAGGCGGCCCGCCAGACGCACGGTCCGGCCCTCCAGCTCCTCAAACCGATCCTTCACTTCGGCACTGTGATGGGTAACGTCGTACCTGGTCTGCGTGAAGGGATCCTTCCCCGTCCTGCACAGCTCTTCCAGCTTGTCCCTGCGGATTTGCAGCAGCTCTGGCAGAGAAGATTCCTCCCGCTGCGGCTGACCCTGGCTGGTCTGATCAGACATTGCAGTTCTCTCCTTCTTTTCCTTGGTTAACAAAATACGTCAGCGCTGAATCTCCAATACTTTATACTCGATGTTTCCCGCCGGTGCTTCCACAATAACAAGTTCCCCTACGGATTTGCCCAGCAGGGCCTTACCGAAGGGGGATTCCTCCGAGATCCGGCCGTTCATGGGGTCGGCCTCCTGGGATCCAACCACCTGATAGGTCTCCTGATCGCCCAACTCCACATCCTCCACGGTGATCTTGCTCCCAAGCCGCACCGTATTGGTATCCGTGTCCTCTTCCTCAATGACAGAACAGTTGGCCAGAATATTTTCCAGCTCCGCAATGCGGGAATACAGTTTTCCCTGCTCATTTTTTGCCTCGTCATACTCGCTGTTCTCAGACAGGTCGCCAAAGGAGCGAGCCTCCTTGATCTGGTCCGCTACCTCCTTCTCTCGAACCGTCTTCAGGTAGCTGAGCTCGCTCTTTAATTCCTCCAGGCGAGCCGCGCTCAGCTTATATTCTTTTGCCATGGTAAAACATCCTTTCAATTTCCCAGTTTCCTGCAAAATACCGTAACAAATGACGGCAAATAAATTTAAAATGATTTTTATTTTAGTAGTGTATCGCTATGGCATTATAGATATTTTATCCGCTTTTGTCAAGGGGGATGGCGCTTTCGGACCCATCTATCGGCTGCGGCGGTTTCCTTTTTTCCTCCGCTTTTTCCCTCCGGAAATCAACCCAGAAATCGCTCCGCCACAAAGGCAACCAGTCAGTTCAATCAGCGCCTGAAGACCCAGAGTCAGACCATCTCCGGACAGCATCCCAACCATCAGAATTAACAGAAAGCAGACCAACCCAGCAGTTAGACCGGCCAAGAGCTTTTTGACCGGCCACCATGCGCAGGCAAGTTTTCCGCCAATCACCCCTCCGACCACACAGGCTGCGGCGGTCAGTTGGAGGGTGGCGTCCTGCTTTATGATGCCATTCGATATGGCAACCGCCCCAAACAGTAAAATGACAATTTCAACTCCCAGCGCCAACAATCCACCCAACAGCACGCCGGCTGCCATCTGGATTGTGCCGGAATCCTGTCTCTCCCCTTTACGCATGGAAAGCACCCCTTTCATACAGTTATTACAACCGTATGCAAAAGGGGTGCTTGTCATGCAGGAAAGCCACGGCAAACGGCCATGAGCATTACTTTTCCTCTTTCTCTGCCTCCATCGCTTTCAGCTCTTTCTTGCTCTTTCTACTGTTTTCCTTGAGTTCCCGCTCCATGGGGGCCTCGGTGTTCTCCTCTGCCTGCTTACCCTTGCTGGAAATTGCCCAGCGGGTAAACTCAATGCGCACACGGTCAGCACCCGTCTCCATGACAATGGTCTCCTCCTTCAGCGCGCAAATCGTTCCCACGACACCGCCGATGGTGGTGATCTCATCGCCGACCTTCAGACTTTCCCGCATTTCGTTGACAGCCTTCTTCTTTTTGCCCTCCGGGCGAATAATGAAGAAGTAGAAAATGGCGACCATCGCCACGATCATGACAATGGTAGGTATTATGGAGCCCTGCGAGGTCCCATTTGCGGCTAAGGCCAAGGTGTTGATATGAAACGGCATGGTCAGTTCTTCCTCCAATGTATAGTTTGGTTTTCTGCTCAACGCATAAACATAAGAGTATTATAGCCGCACCGGCAACTAAACTCAAGTCTTTTTTTCATCTTGGGGCAAATTTGGGATTGGACCGGGCGCTTACTCTGCGGCCCGCTGGGCCAGGCGCTGAGCGTATTCCGCCCGGAAGTCCCCGAACCGGCCGTTGTCCAGCGCCTGACGGATGCGGGTAGCCAGCTCGTTGTAGAAGTACAGGTTGTGGAGCACCGCCAGGCGCATGGCCAGCATCTCCCCCGCCACGAACAGGTGGCGCAGGTAGGACCGGCTGAAGGACCGGCAAGCCGGGCACCGGCAGCCCGGGTCGATGGGACGCTCGTCCAGCTTATACCGCTCGTTCTTCAGGTTCAGCCAGCCGTTCCAGGTGAACAACTTGCCATGGCGGGCGTTGCGGGCGGGCATGACGCAGTCGAAGAAGTCCACCCCCCGGGCCACCCCCTCGATGATGTTGGACGGCGTGCCCACCCCCATGAGGTACCGGGGTTTGTCCGCCGGCATGTAGGGTTCCACCGCCTCGATGATCTCATACATTACCTCGGTGGGCTCACCCACCGCCAGGCCGCCGATGGCGTAGCCGTCGCAGTCGATCTTTGCCGTCTCCCGCATGTGCCAGATCCGCAGGTCCCGGAAGGTCGCCCCCTGGTTGATGCCGAAGAGCATCTGGTGCGGGTTGACGCAGTCGGGCTGGGCGTTGAGACGGTCATGCTCCACCTTGCATCGTTCCAGCCACCGAAGGGTACGCTCGCAGGACCGCTTGGCGTAATCGTACTGAGCGGGGTTCTCCACGCACTCATCAAAGGCCATGGCGATGTCGCTGCCCAGGTTGGACTGGATGCGCATGGACTCCTCCGGGCCCATGAAGATCTTATGCCCATCAATGTGGGAGGCAAAGGTAACCCCCTCCTCGGTGATGTTGCGCAGGCTGGCCAGGGAGAACACCTGGAAGCCGCCGGAGTCGGTGAGCATGGGCCCGTCCCAACCCATGAAGCGATGCAGGCCGCCCATGGCCTTAACCACCTCGTCCCCCGGCCGCAGGTGGAGATGATAGGTGTTGGACAACTCCACCTGGCAGCCGATCTCCTTCAGATCGTAGGCGGATACCGCCCCCTTGATGGCACCCTGGGTGCCCACGTTCATGAATACGGGGGTCTGGACCGTGCCGTGGGCGCAGGTAAACTCACCACGCCGGGCCTTTCCCTCCACCTGATTAACTGTAAACATACCTCACGTCCTTTGTCAGATTGGGGCGCCGCCGGTTCAGACGCAGGGATGGATCATCAGCTCGATGATGGTCCGGTCGGTTTCTCGCATACCGTCCCTGGCCAAATGGCAGACGTTGCGGATGGTATTCTCCACCCCTTTGACCACGATGCCCTCCCCGCCATAGAACTGGCTTCCGTTGCGCTGCATCTGCATGCCCAGCAATCCCGCCTCCACCGCCGAGGCGATCTTGGCCGCACAGCTGGCCTTAGCTCCGTCGCAGATCATCCCAGAGTTGATGGCCAAAGCGTTGACGATGGTGTGAGCGATCTCATGGAAGCGGCCGCCATAGAGATAGGTCACCCCCGCCCCGGCCCCGCACCCAGCGCTGGTGGCCCCGCAGTAGGCGGACAGGGGGCCGATGCCGCTCTTCAGGTGGATGGTCACCAGATTGGACACCACCAGCGCCCGGTAGAGATCCTCCCGGGACGCGCCCAGCTCTTTGGCGTAGACAATGACCGGCAGGGAGGCGGTCAACCCCTGGTTCCCGCTGCCCGAGTTGATGACCACCGGAAGCTCGCACCCGTTCATCCGCCCGTCAGATCCTGCCGCCGCATAGGCTTTGGCCCTGTTCTGGACGCTGTCCCCATAGGCTTTGAGCAGGATACTGCCAATATTGGCCCCGTAATTCCCCCGCAGTCCCTCTTCGGCAATGGCAATGTTGCAGTTGATCTGCCGCTGAAGCACCTCTTCCACGTCCTCCATCCGGACGCTGCCGGCAAACTCCACGATCCGCTCCACCGTGAGCAGCTCCCGGCAGGCGGCCTGTTGGGGAAACGAACCTGTCCCGTTCCCCTGGCGGAGCACCTGCCCGTCCCGCTCCACGGAGGTGACATTGGTGTGTCGGCCCGTGATTTCCGCCCGAGCAGTATGCCCTCCTCCGGCCAGGTCCACCCCAATGTAGAAGACCTGCCCGTTGTCCGCCTGCTCCACGCTGCACTTCAAAATACTCAGCAGGGCCTTGATCTTCCCGATCTGCTCCGCTGTCACATCAGACAGCACCTCCAACTTTTTCTCCTCCCGGCCTGCCGCAATGCCTGCGGCAGCGGCTGCCTGCCGCGATTCCCCGCAGACCGCCGGTATTGGGTACCACCACGCTCTTCACATTCTTGATGATATTGGCGCTGGCCGTGATCCGTACCCACTCCGGCATACAGCCTAGGGCCGCACGGGCCAGTGCGGCGGCATAGGCCACCGCGATGGGCTCGGTGCAGCCCATGGCCGGAACCAGCTCTTCCTTCAAAATGCGTACATATTCCTCATAGATATTTCTGTCCATGCCCAATCCTCCTGTCTCAGTCCCCGGCAAAACGGCCGCAGGCTGTTTCAGCCACCCCATGTAAGCCTCCTCCGGATCCCATCATCGTCAAGCGATGAACATCGCATCGCCGAAGGAAAAGAAGCGGTACCGCTCCCGGACGGCCTCCTCATAGGCGGCCAGCACATGCTCTCGCCCCGCCAGGGCGGACACCAGCATGATCAGGGTGGACTCGGGCAGATGAAAGTTGGTAATCAGCCCATCCAGCACCTTGAAGCGGTAACCCGGGTAGATATAGATGCTGGTCCACCCCGCCTTGGCCTCCATGTGGCCGTCCTCCGCCGCCCAGCTCTCCACCGTGCGGCAGGAGGTGGTGCCCACGCAGATCACCCGACCGCCGCCGGCCTTAGTCTGGTTGATCGTGTCCGCCGTCTCCTGGGGGATGACGCAGTACTCCGAATGCATCTCATGGTCCTCCAGCTCCGCTTCCTTCACCGGGCGGAAGGTGCCAAGGCCCACATGGAGTGTCACGTAGCACACCTTTACACCCATTGCCTGCACCTGCTCCAAAAGCTCCTTGGTGAAGTGGAGCCCGGCGGTGGGGGCGGCGGCGGATCCGGTCACCCGGGAGTAGACCGTCTGGTACCGCTCGCTGTCCTGCAGCTCCTCCTTGA
>CAJLWS010000100.1 GCA_905210385.1 uncultured Eubacteriales bacterium
GGGCATACCCCCGGGCGGCCGCCTGCCGTTCAAAGGCCCACATGGCCTCGGTCATCCATCACACCTCCTCCAGCATCTCCAGTGTAAAGCGCCCCAGCTTGCCGGCCCGGAACTCGTCCAGCAGCACCTTTGCCATCCGCTCGGTGTCCACTTCTCCCCCGGAGACGAGCATCCCCCGCTTCCGGCCGGCCCGCTCCAGCAGTTTCCAGCCGGGCGCGTCCCGGTCCACGTCCATCCGGTACCGCTCCGCAAGCGCCTTGGGATAGCGGTCCCGCAGCAGATCCATGAGGGCGGCGGCCAGAGCCTCGCTGTCCATTACCTCGTCCTTTACTGCTCCTGTGAAGGCTAGGTGCAGCCCTGTGGTCTCGTCCTCAAACTTCGGCCAGAGGATCCCCGGCGTGTCCAGCAGTTCTAGGCCGCTGTCCACCCGTACCCACTGCTTGCCCCGGGTGACCCCGGGCCGGTCCCCTGCCTTGGCGGACTTCTTCTTGGAGATTTTGTTGATCAGGGTGGATTTGCCCACGTTGGGCACCCCCACCACCATGACCCGCACCGGGCGGCCCACCTGGCCTTTGACCCTCCAGCCCTCGATCTTGTCCTTGAGGGCCGCCTTGACCACCGAAGAGAACTGGCCCACCCCCCGGCCGGTCTTGGCGTCCGTCTCCAGCACCGCGTAGCCCCGGCTGCGGAAATCTGCCAGCCAGCGGGCGGTCTGCTGAGGGTCGGCCTGGTCTGCCCGGTTGAAGATCATCATGCGGGGCCGGTCGGCCACCATGGAGTCGATGTCCGGGTTGCGGCTGGACACGGGAATACGGGCATCCACCACTTCCGCCACCATGTCCACGAACTTCACGTCCTCCTCCATCTGGCGGCGGGTCTTGGTCATGTGGCCCGGATACCATTGAATATTCACATTCAAGCACCTCCTCCAGCCCCTGGCAGCGCCGAGGGCCGCTCGTCCTTTTCTGGATGCAAAAAAGGAGCGGGGTATCCGCTCCTTTCCTGTGCTGAAAGCTCCTGAATTACAGGTCCTCCTTGACCTTGGCGGCCTTGCCCACCCGGTCACGCAGATAGTACAGCTTGGCACGGCGCACCTTGCCCCGGCGCACGGTCTCCACCTTCTCAATCGTGGGAGCATGCAGAGGGAACACCTTCTCCACGCCCACGCCGTAAGAGATGCGGCGCACGGTGAAGCTCTCCTCAATGCCGCCGTGCTTCTTGGCGATCACGGTGCCCTCAAACACCTGGATCCGCTCACGGCTGCCTTCCTTGACCCGGATATGCACACGAACGGTGTCGCCCACGTTGACTTCGGGGACATCCTCCTTCATGTACTTCTGGCTGAACTGCTTCATCAGTTCCATGTTTATTTCCTCCTAATCATAGGCGTTCATGCGCCATGAGGATCGCACGCAGAGGACCGCCCTTTTTCAGACTGTAGTAGTCTACCACACAAACGCCCGGATTGCAAGTGATTTTTCCTCTTTCTAAAAGTTTTTTCGAGCCGAAAGGTGAATCCGCTCCCGGCCTGCCCTTGCATTTCCCGGGACATATGGTATAATTTCACCATCAGACGCCCCAGCCTGGAGGCCAGGGTGCGGAAAGGTTGTGACGTGGATGAATCCAATGGTGCTGCTGGTCACCTATACCGCAAAGCCTGGTATGGGAGACGCCTTTCTCCGGGAGGTCGCCGCCCGGGGCATCCTATCCAAGATCCGTCAGGAGGACGGCTGCCTTGCCTATGAGTATTACCGCTCTGCGGAAGACACGGAGAAAATTCTCCTGCTGGAGCGTTGGGAGAGTCCGTTCCACCAGAAAGTACACATGTCCCAGCCCCACATGGCGGAGTTGAGTCAACTCAAGAACAGCTATATCTCCGACGTCCAGCTCCAGCGCCTGTCTCTGATGTGAACCGCTGTCCCGGCGGAAGAAAAGGAGGGTCGGGAGCCGTCCTGTTCCCACAGGATCTGCCCCGCAACGTCATATGAAACTCCTCATCACCGGCGCCGCCGGCTTCATCGGCTCCCATTTCGTGGACTATGTCCTGGACCACCATCCGGAGGACACCGTTATCGGGCTGGATAAGCTCACTTACGCCGGGAACCTGGACAACTTAGCGGGCCGTCTGCAGGACTGTCGCTTCCGGTTTTTCCGGGCGGACATCTGCGACCGGGAGGCCGTATTCCCCCTGTTGGAGCGGGAGAGCGTGGACTGCATCGTCAACTTTGCCGCGGAGAGCCATGTGGACCGCTCCCTGCAGGATCCGGGTGTCTTCCTGCGCACCAACGTGCTTGGCGTGGGTGTGCTGCTGGACGGGACCGCCCAGTTCGGCGTGTCCCGTTTTCACCAGGTCTCCACCGACGAGGTATACGGAGACCTCCCCCTGGACCGGCCGGAACTGAAGTTCGACGAGGGTAGCCCCCTGTGCCCGTCCAGCCCCTATTCCGCCTCCAAGGCCGCGGCCGACCTGCTGGCCCTGTCCTACTTCCGGTCCTTCGGCACGCCGGTCACCATCACCCGCTCCTCCAACAACTACGGCCCCCGGCAGTATCCGGAGAAGCTGATCCCCCGGATGATCCGCCGGGCCCGGGCCGGCCGCCCCCTGCCCGTCTACGGGGACGGACGCAACGTCCGGGACTGGATCCACGTGCTGGACCACTGTGCCGCCGTGGACCTGGTGATCCGAAAGGGACGAGTGGGCGAGGTCTACAATGTGGGCGGCGGCAACGAGCGGTCCAACCTGGACCTAATCCGGCTGTTGCTCTCCCTGATGGGAAAAGACGAAGCCCTCATCTCCTTTATCGCAGACAGGAAGGGCCATGACCGCCGCTATGCCGTCAGTACGGAGAAAATTTCCACCCAGCTAGGCTGGCGCCCGGCTGTGGAATTCAACTCTGGCATCCGGGAAACCATCCGGTGGTATCTGAGGCAGCCGGTCTCAGAGCTTGATCCGGCAAATCTAAGTTAAAGTGTTGCTCAAAGGGTGGACGCATCGGTCTGCAGAGCGTCCGCCCTTTTTGCCGTCAAGCGCCCCGCCCGGGCCGTAGTGTACACCACAATAACCAAATGGCCGTCAGGATCAGTGTCACGTTTCCGTACACCACTGCGGCAACAGCCCCCACGCCTGCCAGAAGTCCTGCAAGGACTGCCGAGATCACCGCCAGGGCGGTGGGTGTCCAGGGTAGTCCCAAACAGCCGCCCAGCAGATTTTCCGCCAGCCTTCCCCCATCCATAGGCGGGATCGGCAACAGATTGAACGCTCCAATCCATACGCTGGACACGGCCAGAATCCTCAGCCCCAACGCAAAGGCAGGGGCAGCCAGCAGCAGGTTCACTGCCGGGCCGGCCAGCAAGGTCAAATTCTCCTGGCCATAGGACAATGGCCGAAAATACTCAAAGCGCAGCTCTGCCCCCACTGCGCTCAGCCTCAAGCGCCCTACCCGTCCTCCAAAGGACAGGGACGCTGCCATGTGCCCCAACTCATGTAGGGCGCAGGCCAAAACTGCCCAGGGCAGCAGCCCAGCGCCTTCATCCAGATAGAGCAGCGCTGCCATTAAGAGGAGAAAACCCGGGGTGATTTCCAGCTTGGGTTTGGATTCAGGATAGGTCCACATAGTAAGCGGGATCAAGGCGGATGTCGTCCTTCTCGATGGTAAAGTGCAAATGAGGCCCGGTGGCGTTGCCCGTCTCCCCCACCAGGGCCACCGTCTGCCCGCAGGTCACCTCATCCCCCTTGCTCACCAGAAGCTGGCTGCAGTGGGCGTAGAAGCTGGCCACGTTGTTGTCATGGCGGATCTTCAGGTACAGGCCGAACTCGTCGCTCTCCCCGATATACTCCACCACGCCGTCGGCGAAGGCGCCAATCTCCGTCCCCTCCGCCGCGCCGATGTCCAGGGCCAGGTGGAACTCATGGTCCCCGTCGATGGGGTTGTCCCGATAGCCGAAGGTGGAAGTGACAGAGCCCTGGACCGGCACCGCCGTCTCCTCCAGCCCCAGCTCGTAGTAGGCAAAGCTCACGTTGGCGGGCAGGGCGACTCCGTCGTCGGTATAGGCCTGGGCCACCGCTGTAACGATCTCCGGAGTGGATTCCGGCTCCGGTTCCGGCTCCTGGCTCTCCGCTGGCTCTGTCTCCTCCGCGTCCACCAGCACCATCACCCCAGTCTGGGACACATAGTCCAATCCCAACCTGCTCGTCTGGCTCAGCATCGTTCCAGGAATTGTCTCTGAGTTCTCAGGCGACGCGGTCTGCGACTGAGCGCCAAACACGGCAGATCCCAACTGGGCCAACGCGGACTGCATGTCTCCCTCCTCCAATGTTTGCTGAAACTGTTGAAATGCTGCCTGAAAATCTACGTCAGAGGTCAAGACTCGCTTCCACACCTGGATTTGCTCTGGGAAAACCCCTCGGCCCAGGAAAACGAGGAGGAACAGCAACAGACTCACCAACAGCTGAATCAGTCTGCGCCGGTCTCGCTTCGGGGGCTGACTTCTCTTTCGCACCCCAACCCTCTTTTTCCCGGCCCGGCGTCTGACGGAAGCATGCTGTCGATCGGTTGCGTTCATATCGCCATTCCCTCCTTGTATACGGCGGTTCTGACCATACTGTATGTCCACAACAGGGAAATTATGCAATGCGCACGCCGCCCGTCAGTCAAGGAAATCCGACTGGAATTCGCTCTGAATCTTCCCGCATATTCCTCTGGTGTTGTAAGCACGCATAGCATCCTTTCAGCAAGCAGCCCCTCAAATATCCCAAATCGTTCTCATGAAATAGAAAAACGCGTCCAGAATTTTCTTCTGCAACGCGTTTTCCTGTTCTATTATGAGTATTTCAATAAGATGGTGCACAAAGTCTATAGTAGAATCACATTGTCCGCCCTTCTGATATAATTTTTCTCCAACATTGCCACATGGGAGAGAAAATCGGGATCGTCAAAATATTTTGCCCCTTCAGGGCAGCGGTGTACGCAGGCCTGGCACTTGATGCACAATCCGACAGCTTCCATGCTCTCCCGGTCAATGCTGCCAAGTGGACAAACCCGCGCACATATCCCGCAGTGGTTACACTTTTCCCAGTTGGTCTTGGGCTTTGCTTTCAAAAATTTAGCCGGCGCACCGTCTGTCCTTAAGGGAACATAGTAGGAACCGATCTCTCCACGATTCATCTGTAGAGGAGGAATGGATGCCGATTTCAGCTTGTCCGCCACATGCGCCGCGAACTGACGCATCTGGGCCAGATCTTCCCCATCCGGCCTGCCGGTGCCAATACGTTCGGAAAAAGCGTGGCGGCAGGCAAAGGCAGCCGCACCGGCAACATGAAAGTTGTTTCCCTCCAGCAGCATTACCAGTTCCCGGAGCGCTTCATCACAGCTTCGGTTGCCAAAGGTGCAAACCGCAACGGCCGGTGTCCCCTCCCCATGCAGCAGGGCATGATAATCAGGCAACAACTTGTTGGGCAACCGCCCCGCATAGACCGGCGAAGCCATGATCAACAGCTCATCGCAGCCCAGCTGCAACTGCATCTTGCGGTTTTCCGGTCTGGTAAGATCAATTTCCCTTTCCTCCAAATGTAACAGTGCCGCCAGTTCCCGCGCTATGAAGCGAACAATTTCCGCTGTTCCTCCAGTTGGGCTAAAGTAGATTGTATTGATCCGTTTCAGTTTCAGTTTCAGTTTCAGTTTCATGCAATCCCGTTCCTTCCGCAGCGTTTGACGTACCTCCGGCAAGGAGGACCGTAGCGAACCTATACGGGTTTCTCCCCATTATTTGTCCCATTCCCAAGCCTATGCCTGATTTACACCTTCACTTTTCTGCTAAAATCAGACATTACCTCAGAAATTTTAATCTGCTGGGGGCAGACCGC
>CAJLWS010000101.1 GCA_905210385.1 uncultured Eubacteriales bacterium
AGGATGGACCACTTACGCCCCCGCCACCTTCTGAGGGCGGTCTGCCATGACCGTCTCGTCCAGATATCGGGCAAAGCGCCGGTACTGTCCCTCGTCCCAGCCGCCGGGGAAGGTCATCACCTCCAGGGCGTGGCCGGTGCGGGCCACCTGGGTGAAGATGGCTCGTACCTGCTCCTCGTACCCGTCCAGGGTGAGGGAGAGGCCGTCCCGCTGGATATAGCGCAGGGGATAGATGATGTGGGCCAGACTGTCGTAGCAGTCGGGGCATTCGGTCACCAGGGTCCAGGTGTGGTCCAGACAGTGCTCTACACAGTGGCGGGCCAGGGGAAGGTCCCCGGTGTAGTCGGTGTAGTACAGGTCGATGTTGTCCCGCTCTCCCAGCCAGTTGTGGAGGGAACCCAGCACGAAGTCCAGCTCGTCCCCGCCCCCGGCCAGGATGTGCCGGGCGATGGCCGGGTCGTACACCGCCGAACCCAGCTCCAGCCCCAGCCGGAGATTCAGACTGCCGCCCTCCTGGGCCTGTACCCGGCGGAACTGCTCCTTGGCGGCGGGCCAGTTGAAGGAGTTCACCGGCCGGCCGGAGCCATCCACTAAGTCGCAATGGTCGGTGACGCACAGCTCGTCCAGGCCCAGGGCCACGGCCCGCCGGGCCATATCCGCCAGAGGGGCGTCGCTGTCTGGGGAGAGCAGGGAGTGGGTGTGAATGTCGCAGAAGTACAAAAAGGTCACCTCAAAATAAAAATGGGAATAGGAATTGCAATCTGTTTTCGGCCGGGGCGTGTACCTGGCCGAAAACACTTCTCGGTCCCCAAGCGTGCGAGCCGTGCCCTTTGCGGCGAGTGCGACGCCGGGGACCGCAAAACTTCTTTTGAACTGTCCTTCGGGCAGTTCAAAAGACTAAAGCGGCCAGCTGGGCAGCCAGCGCAGGAAGGCCTGACTGTACCACAAGGGCATATACAGGCCGGTGAGGGCGGGGTAGAACAGGGCGTACAGCCCCACGGTACACCCGGTGAAGCCGTACACCGCCAGCCGGTAGCCCCTGCGCCGCCGGGTAAACATGTCGTTCATCAGGTAGGTGATGGCAAACACCAAAAACAGGATGGTAGGGAAATAGTGGTAGGCGAACAGGATGCGCCCGATGAACAGCCAGGGGACGAACTGGGACAGGGTTGCGATGACGATGAACAGCCCCTTGCCGCTCTTGCGGCGGATGGTCTGGATGAGCACGGCGAAGAAGCTGGCCAGGCCGCACCAGGACACCAGGGGATTGTTGAAGGAGGCGAACAGGCTCTTGATTCCCTCCGTATTGGCGTAGTCCAGGTCCCGGTAGTACAGGATGGGTCGGCCGTCGAAGATCCACTGGTACCAGTAGGACTCGTAGGGGTGGGGGGTGTGTACCCCCTGGTGGTAGGTGAGCATGAACACCTGGTTGTCCCACACGATGGACAGCAGGTGCGGGAAGGAGAAGACCGTCCCATCCCGGGCCGCTGCCGCGGTCTCGTAGGGGATATAGGCGGCCACATAGATACAGACGGGAATGACAACGAAAAAGATTACAGACAGCGCAATGGTTCCGGCCACGTGGGCGCCGAACCGGGGCAGGGCGGGGGAGAGATCCGCAGAGTCCTCCTGGGCGGCGGCCAGCTTCCGCCATTCCCGACCCTTGAAGATCAACCCCAGCAGCCACAGCAGGGCCAGCCCCGCCCCGGCGTACACCACCGTCCACTTGCTGGCGCAGCCGATGCCCCAGAACAGCCCGCACAGGAACAGGGAGGGGACGGACTTGCGCAGCCTGGTGCCGGCGGGCACCGTCAGCCATCGGTACATGAAGTAGTAGGACACTAAGATGAAAAACACGCCATAGGTGTCGATGGTGGCGATGCGGGTTTGCACCAGATGCATGAAGTCAAAGGCGAACAGGCAGGTGCCGCACACGGCGATGGGAGTCTTGCCGAACAGGTTTTTCAGGAATACATAGAGCACAGGCAGCGTGAGCACGCCGAACAGGGTGCCCATGAACCGCCAGCCAAAGGGGGTCATGCCGAACAGCCAGACGCCGGCGGCGATGATGAGCTTGCCCAGGGGTGGGTGGGACACCTCGTAGGGATAGATATTGTTCAGGTGCTCCAGAGCGGTGCGGGGGTGGTAGATCTCATCAAAATAGGACGAGTTCATGTAGGTGGCCTTGTCCGCCCATACGTCAGACTCGTCAAACAGAGCCTCCCCCCCGGAGGACACGTACTGGGGGACCAGGGGCTGCCCCTCGTGCCACAGGGCCAGCTCCGCCAGCCAGAGGCCCTCGTACCGCTGTACCGAACCTGCGGAAATCCGCCACAGGCTGGCGGTGATCGTGCCGTGGGCCTCCTCCTCATCCTCTCCGGGCTGGGTCAGGTCCACTACCTCCCACTTCAGCAGGGTGTTATAGGCCTGGTCCAGCGTGATCCGCTCCCAGCTTTCCCCATTGTCCGTGGAGTATTCCAGCCGATAATTGCCCGAACCCAGGGTGGTGTAGTAGGAGATCTTGTCCACTGTTACCGGTTGGCTGAAGGAGAAGGTGAAGGCGGTGTCGTCCTGGAAAACGGTGTAAGTCTGGGGCACGTCGAAGTCGCCCAGGCGGAAGAAGGCGGTGGCGGCATAGACCAACGTGATCACCAGCATGGGCAGCACGTCCCCTCGCCGGAAGGGATGGCGCTTCAGGGTGAGGGTCATCTGCCGGGGCCTGGCCCGGGTCTCCGCCATGGCGATCCACTCCAGGGAGTGGGGCCGGGGTTTGAGACAGTGCCAGTAGTAGAGGAAAAAGGCCAGACAGACGGCCAAGACCACCAGCACCCAGACAGCGGCGGGGGCCAGATTGCCAAAGAACCAGGACAGGCCATAGGAGACAGCGTCCCACACGGCCGCCAACCCTCCACTCTGGGAGGGGGCGGGGGACGCAGATAAGGCAAGGCCGGGCAGCGATGAGAGCAAACTGTTCATGACAGCCTCCTGTGCGAATGGAACAACATGTGATTTCTAAAATGGAGCGATATTTTAAGTATTCTCTATCATACTACGAAACCGGGCGAAAGGAAAGCATTTCTTTCATGCGCAACAGAAGAGGAGAGAAAACTTTTAGCAATCTAGCGGTGCGGCTGCGAAAAAGATGCGCCATTTTTGCAGGGGAAACATTCACATTTCGTTTACAACTGGACTATTGACATTTCGACCTTCCGGTGGTACATTATGTTTAGCACTCGGGGAAGATGAGTGCTAAATCAGAGGAGGGGAGGTTCAGCGATGGAACTGACCGAACGCAAAAAGAAAATTTTGCGTGCCGTGGTGGAAAGCTATATCCGAACGGCAGAGCCGGTGGGGTCCAAAGCGCTGATGGAGCTGGCCGACCTGAATGTGTCCTCCGCCACCATCCGCAACGAGCTGGCTGACCTGACCGAGCAGGGCTATCTGGAGCAGCCCCATACCTCTGCGGGGCGAATCCCCTCCCCCAAGGGCTACCGACTGTACGTCAACGAGCTGATGCAGGAGCAGCGGTTGAGCCTGGAGGAGACGAGACAGATCAACGAAGCCCTGCATCTGAAGATGCGGGAACTGGACAAGGTCATTGACCAGGCGGGGCGCATGGTGTCCCAGCTGACCAACTATCCGGCCTTTGCCCTGGCGGGCAATGCCCGTAAGGTGACCATCCGCCGGTTCGACCTGATTCTGGTGGACGGAAATTCCTTCATCGTGGTGGTCATGACGGACAGCAGCGTGGTGCGCAATAAACTCATTCGCCTGCCAGTGGACCTGTCCGAACCCCAGCTGCAGCTGCTCACCACCCTGCTCAACACTTCTTTTGTGGGCAAGACTTTGGATGAGCTTACCCCTGAGCTGATGCGGGTGGCGGAACACGCCGCCGGCAGTTCCTATGGGCTGATCTCCCTAGTGGTGTCCTTTGCCATGGAGGTGCTGGAGAGCTTGGAGCACAGCGCGGTGTATACTGCGGGGACCAGCCACATCTTGGACCATCCCGAGTATCAGGATGTGGGCAAGGCGCAGAAGCTGATGACCTACCTCTCTGAGGAGCAGGCCCTGGCCCAGTCCCTTCCCCTGCCCGCCATGGGAGACGACAACACCAAGATCCTCATCGGCCCGGAAAATGTGGCCGAGGAGCTGAAGGATACCAGTGTGGTGCTGGCCAGCTACGACATCGGGGACGGCATGAAGGGGGTCATCGGCGTGGTCGGTCCCACTCGGATGGACTACGCCAAGGTGGCCGCCAAGCTGTCCTATGTGGCGGATGGCCTGAGCAAGCTGTTTGGACAGACCGAGCTGCCTCCGGGCAAGCCGGAAAAGGAGGAATAGCATTCCATGTCTGAAAAGAGGAAAGACAAAGAGAAAGCATCCCGGCAGGAGGCGGAGAAGGAAACTGCCGCCCAGACCCCAGAGACCGCCGCGTCCGGAGAGGATCAGCCGGCCCAGGAGGCGGAAAGCTCCGCGCTCCAGGCGGCCAGGACGGCTCTGGCGGAGAAGGAGGACCAATACCTCCGGCTGGCTGCCGAGTATGACAACTACCGCAAGCGCACGGCCAAGGAAAAGGAGTCGGCCTGGACCCAAGCCAAGGCGGACACCGTGGCCGCCTTCCTTCCCGTGTACGACAACCTGGAGCGGGCCCTGAAGCAGGAGACCAGCGACGAGGCCTACGCCAAGGGCGTGGAGATGACCATGAAAGGACTCCAGGACGTGCTGACCAAGCTGGGCGTGGAAGTGATTCCGGCCCTGGGAGAAACCTTTGATCCCAACTGTCACAACGCGGTGATGCACGTGGAGGATGAATCTGCAGGTGAGAATACTGTGGTGGAGGTCTTCCAGCAGGGTTTCACCTGTGGGGATAAGGTTATCCGCTTCGCTATGGTGAAAGTCGCCAATTGAAACAGAAGCGCGGAGCCGTCGTGAGCAGCCCGGATGGACTGAAGCGAGGACGAGCGGAGGGCCGCAAGGCGGCCCGCAGACCAGTCCGAGTCAGAGGGAAGCCGGGCGTCGCGAACAGGCGGAGCGTGACACCATCTACTTTGTAAAATACACTTTTTCATATATTTAGGAGGAATTCATTATGTCTAAGATTATCGGCATTGACTTAGGTACCACCAACTCCTGTGTGGCCGTGATGGAGGGCGGCGAGGCTGTCGTCATCCCCAACGCGGAAGGAAACCGCACCACCCCCTCTGTGGTCGCCTTCTCCAAGGACGGCGAGCGCATGGTGGGCCAGGTAGCCAAGCGCCAGGCTATCACCAATCCTGACCGGACCGTCATCTCCATCAAGCGGGAGATGGGCTCGGACTACAAGGTGAACATCGACGGTAAGAAGTACACACCCCAGGAGATCAGCGCCATGATCCTGCAGAAGCTGAAGGCGGATGCCGAGGCCTACCTGGGCCAGACCGTTACCGAGTCGGTCATCACCGTCCCCGCCTACTTCACGGACGCCCAGCGCCAGGCCACCAAGGACGCCGGCAAGATCGCCGGCCTGGACGTGAAGCGTATCATCAACGAGCCCACCGCCGCCGCATTGGCCTACGGTGTGGATAAAGAGCAGGCACAGAAGATCATGGTCTACGATCTGGGCGGCGGCACCTTTGATGTGTCCATCCTGGAGATCGATGACGGCGTGATCGAGGTGCTGGCTACCGCCGGCAACAACCGCCTGGGCGGCGATGACTTCGACCAGTGCATCATGAAGTATCTGGTGTCTGAGTTCAAGAAGTCCGACGGCATCGACCTCAGCGGCGACAAGGTCGCCATGCAGCGCCTGAAGGAGGCCGCCGAGAAGGCCAAGATCGAGCTGTCCGGCG
>CAJLWS010000102.1 GCA_905210385.1 uncultured Eubacteriales bacterium
ATCCTTCATCTTTTTTCTTCACTTGTCCAATATGTATTGTAATCCTACACTTTTTTATTTTGAACCACTCTTGAGCCCTTGCACAAAAACAGCTGTATGTGGTACAATTTCTTCATACACAACCTGCTCTGGGAGGTGTGAACTTGAAAATCTTGCGCCGGATTTTTGCGGTACTGGTTGGGGCTGCTTTGCTGATGGGCATTGCCGCTGCTAGTTCTGTCAGCTCCTCCAACGTTTATTTCATGGCGGTCAACGAAAAAATCATTGAAATGACCCCGGAAAACATGCCAATGGCGGTGGGTGGCACTTTATATATTCCCTATACCATGCTATCCATTCGGGATACGGGAATCAATCTGGGGGTCAGCGCCCAATACAGCGCCTCCCGCCGGACCGCCCTGGTTTCCGACGGGCGCAGGGCAATTACTTTCGACCTCCAGTCCAACACTGCCTACGATCCCCAGGGGAACTATGTGGATGCACAAGCTGTGATGCGCAATTCCATGCTCTTTCTTCCCATTGCCTGGATCTGCGATTACTTCGGTACCATTAGCTTTTCCACCAGTCGGACCCCCTATGGCACGCTCGTGCGCGTTACCAACGACGCGGTCATCCTCAACGACGCAGCCCTCATCGATGCCGCCGACGGTATGCTGCGGGATAACCTCAGCAGCTATCAGCAGGCCATCAGCGAACAGCAGCAGCCCTCGGCTGAACCCTCCACGCAGCCCTCCGCGCAGCCGGATTCCGGGCCTATTGTATACCTCGCCCTGCTCTGGGGCGACGCAGTGGAGGACGTGGCGGATCAGCTGGAAGCCTTGGGGCAGTATGCGCTATTTCTTCTCACCCCCCAGCAGCTCCGGGAGCAGGATGACCTGGTACGCCGGCTGGTGGGGGCAGGCCACAGCATTGGCCTGGACCTCACCGGAACCACAGCCTCCCAGTGTATTCAGCAGGCTCAGGAGGGCAGTCGGCTGTTGGCCGAGATTGCCTGCTGTCCGATTTACATCGTCCGGGCGGCCGCACTGGAGGAATCCCAGCGCATCCAGCTCAGCCAGGAAGGCTGGGCCGTCTGGTCGGCCACCCAGCTCTGGGAGGACGCCTCCAGTTCCTACCAGCTTCTGAGCCAGCTCAGCTACAGCCAGGAGAACTATGTAGAGGCCGTCTGCTCCAGCGGGAACCTATCCTCCCTCTCCTCCGCCTTTGGCAGCCTGACCGGAAGTAACTACCAGCTGCTCCAGACGACGGCCCCCGCGCTGTGAGTTTCCATCCCATTCTTCCCCCTGGGAGGTGTTCGTCATGAAACGTACCGTTATCCTCTCTCCTGCTCATCCGGACTGGGCCGGCCCGCAGGCAGACCCCGCCCTCTGCCGTCGACTCACCGGCCACCTGGCCGCCAATGACCGCCATATGTACGTTGTTCTCCGGGCACCACAGGCCGTCCAGCACCATGGCATCCTTCATGGTCACATCGTTCATCCGGGCGCCCCAGCGCATATTGGCGGTAACATAGGGAATATTGCTCATGCTCTCCATGCCGCCGGCAACCAGGATATCCGCATCGCCTGCTTTGATGATCTGCGCGGCCAGGCTGACCGCCTTCAGGGCGGAACCGCATACTTTGTTGATGGTAATTACAGGCACCTCGTGAGGGATCCCTCCCTTGATGGAGGCCTGGCGTCCGGGAATCTGCCCCTGTCCGGCCGGAACCACCATGCCCATGATGACCTCGTCCACCTGGCCGCCTTGAATTCCGGCTCGGCGCAAGGCTTCCTTGATGGCCAGCCCGCCCAGATCCACGGCTTTCAGCGTCTTCAGGCCGCCGCCGAATTTGCCGAATGGAGTGCGGGCCGCGCTGACGATGACCACATCTCGCATTGACTACTCCTCCTTCATTTTGACTTCGGTCAACGACTATAGTTATTGACTTAGGTCATTGACTAAAGTCATGATAACGCAGTCAACGAAAAAAGTCAACGCTCTTTTTATTTTTTGTGCTATTTTGACAACATGGAGGGGGTGAGCTTCAGATTGCTTTCCAGGAATAGGTGTGGTATGATAAGCAAAAAGGAACAAATTGGGGTCATCTCAATGACGATTGCAAAGAAAAAGTTGACGCAACGAGCGCAGAACGCTTTGGAAACAAAAAGCATGATTTTCGACACAGCTCTGCGCTTGTTCACCAAATATGGCTATGAGAACGTCACGATTGATGAGATCACCAAGCAAGCGGGAGTCTCAAAGGGGACCTTTTATACTCACTTTGATTCGAAGGAATCGGTTCTGGTAGAGCAGTTTAACAAGATCGACCACCATTACGATGAGGTCTTTGCCTCGATTTCCCCCTCCGCCACAGCAGGAGAACGGCTGCTGGCCCTGGTGGGAGCCATGACGCACTATTGCGCCGATGTGTGCGGGATTGAGGTCATGCGCATTGTCTATGCCAGCCAGATGAGTACGGCCCGCGTCTCAAAGGTGCTGACCAATAAGGACCGCAGGATCTACGCCTATCTCAACGAGATCGCCGCTCTGGGCAAGGCAAGCGGGGAGTTCCGCTGCACCCTGCCGGACAGCGAACTGGCCGAACTGCTCATGCGGTTCTGTCGCAGCCTGATCTATGACTGGTGCCTCTACGGGGAAGAGATGGATCTGAACCGGGAGGGGCAGCAGTACTTCAAAAAAGTTTTGAAGTGGATGGCTTGCGAGTTTTAATTTTGCCCACTTCCCAAATGTGGGATGATGGATTGGAGGGAAGGGAGCGCCACGGATGCGTCAGATTCCGCGGCGCTCTTTTCCTGGTATTGTGCAAGCGCATGGAACGGCCGTCAGGATTGTTCCATGCGCTTGTCCGCGTTTAACGGAGGCGAACCTTAACGCTAAGGCTTACTCCTTTTTCCCGTAGTCCAATGGCCTGTGGTCCGAGGTATGATAAAAGATCATACTTTTTCTTTCCCTCCCGGTCATATATACTTTCTTGTAAAGAAACCTAAATAAGTCTGCGTCTTCTTCGTCCTGGGCGCAAAATAAGAAGGAGTGATCCGGTTCCATGGAAACGAAAAAGAAGAAATCCCTCGCCAGCCGCATCCCCGGTAAGGTGTGGTTGGTCCTCTCCATTGCGGCCCTGATGGTGGTATGGTATCTTCTGTCCATCATTCCTCAGACAGCCCGGGGTTTCCCTAACCTTATACTTACCGTTCAGGGCCTGCTCAAGATGATCGAGCGGGGCGTGTTCTGGCAGGATATCTCCAGCAGTCTGATCTCTGTCTTCGGGGGCTATGCCCTGGGCTTCATCATCGCGCTGCCGGTGGCCATTCTGATGGCTTGGTATGTTCCTGTGCGCAACATCCTTAACCCCTGGATCCAGTTCGTCCGCAACATCCCCCCCTTGGCCTATGTGCCTCTGATCGTCATCGTGGCCGGCGTGGGCCGCCGCCCCCAGATCATCGTCATCACCATCGCCTGCTTCCTGACCATGTGCGTCACCATCTATCAGGGCGTGGTCAACGTGGATGAAACCCTGATCAAGGCCGCCCGGGTGCTGGGCGCCAATGACAAGGACATCTTTATCCGGGTCATCGCCCCGGCCACTCTGCCCTTCATCCTAACCGCCGTGCGTCTGGGCGCCTCGGTCGCTCTGACCACCCTGATCGCCGCCGAGTCCACCGGCGCCATTGCCGGCTTGGGTATGCGGATCCGGGCACTGAACCAAACCTATGACTCGGCACCCATGCTGGCCTATGTCATCGTCATCGGCCTCATCGGCGTTGCCCTGGACAACATCATTAAATTCTTGGAAAGGAAGCTGACGGGATGGCAGGAGAAGCGAGAGATCTGAAGCTGAAGATCGACAACGTCCGAAAGGTCTTCAATACCCGCAATGGCGAGATGATCGCACTGAACGGGGTCAACCTGGACATCTATGAGAATGAATTCATCTGCGTGGTGGGCCCCTCCGGCTGCGGCAAGTCCACCCTGCTGAACATCATCGCCGGCCTGACCGAGGCCACCTCCGGCACCGTATACTGCAACGGCAAGCCCGTCACCGGCACCGGTACGGACCGGGGCGTGGTCTTCCAACAGTATGCCCTGTTTCCCTGGCTGACGGTGAAGAAGAACGTCATGTTCGCCCTGGAGATGAAGGGCATCAAGGGCAAGCAGGCCGAAGAGGAGGCCATGAAGTACCTGGCCAAGGTGGATCTGGAAAAGTTCGCCGACCACTACCCCAAGGAGCTGTCCGGCGGTATGAAACAGCGGGTGGCCATCGCCCGCGCCTACGCTGCCGATCCGGAAGTGCTGCTCATGGATGAGCCCTTCGGCGCTCTGGACGCTCAGACCCGCACTCAGCTGCAGAGCGAACTGCTGAACACCTGGGAGAAAGACCGCAAGACCTGCTTCTTCATCACCCATGACGTGGACGAGGCCATCATTCTGGCTCAGCGGGTCATCATCATGAGCGCCCGCCCCGGCCGGATCAAGGACATCGTGGACATCGATATCCCCTACCCCCGCACCCAGGAGACCAAAATGACCCCCCGCTTCCTGGAGCTGAAGAACCACATCTGGAGCCAGGTCTACCAGGAGTATCTGGAGGTCCGGAAGTAACCCTGTTTGGAGCGGCCCCCGGGCCGTTACAATAGTTCGTCCGTTGAGAACGTCATTTGATAAAAGGAGGATCTGTGAGAATGAAACTGAGAAAACTGTTTGCCATGCTGCTGTCCCTGGCCATGGTGGCCGGCCTGCTGGCCGGCTGCGGCGGTGACACCACCACCTCTGAACCCCCCGCCAGTGAGCCTGGCACCACGTCTGAGGCCCCCTCTGAGGAACCCAGTGAGACCGTAGAGCCCGTCACTCTGAACGTGGCCTATATGCCCAACTACGGAAGCCTTTGGGCTGTCATCGCCGCCCAGGAGCTGGGCTACTTCGAGGAAGAGGGCATTACCCTGAACCTCATGTCCTTTGACTCCGGCCCCGTGATTATCTCCGCTATGGAGAGCGGCTCCGTGGACTTCGGCTACATCGGTGACGGCGCCCACAAGCTGTGCGTCCAGGGCCAGGCAGAGATCATCGGCCTGTCCCACATCTCTAACGGCGACGCCGTCATCGGCGGCCCCAACGTCACCAGCCTGGAGGACCTGAAAGGCAAGACCGTGGCCTACTCCTCCGGCACTTCCAGTGAAACCATCCTGACCAACGCCCTGAACAGCGTGGGCCTGACCATGGCTGACATCACCCCCATGGACATGGATGCCGCTAACGTGGTGACCGCCATGCTGTCCGGCGGCGTGGACGCCTGCGCCATCTGGTCCCCCCAGAGCCTGACCATCCTGGACGAGATGGAGAACGCCACTAAGCTGGCCCAGAACACCGACTTCTCCGACATCAGCATCTCCCTGGCCAGCTGGATCGTCATGCCCGAGTACCTGGAGGAGAACCATGACGTGGCCGTGCGTTTTATGCGCGCCCTGCTCAAGGCTATGGACTACGCCGCTCTGGAGGAGAACTATGAAGAGGTCTCCGGCTGGGTGGCCGACTTCCTGGCTCTGGATGTGGAGGACGTGCTGATGCAGGCCCGCGGCGACGCCGACTGGCTCACCGGCAAGGAAGTGCTTGCTGGCATCGAGGACGGCACTGTAGACGGCTACTATGAGCTCCAGCAGGAAATGATGGTGACTTCCGGCGCTATCACCGAGGAGGAGAAGTGCCCTGTCAGCGACTACGTCAACTACGACATCATCACCGAGGCCGGCAACTACTGAGTTGAGGCTGTATACCGGACGGATTTCTGCCTTGCAAGGGGCGGCG
>CAJLWS010000103.1 GCA_905210385.1 uncultured Eubacteriales bacterium
CCTGCCGTGTCGAGGAACACCATGTCGTTTCCATGCCGCACGGCGTGCTGCACGGCGGCCTTGGCGATGTCCACCGGGTTGGCCTGACCCATCTGGAAGACGGGGATGTCCAGCTGTCCGCCCACCACCTCCAGCTGCTGGATGGCGGCGGGACGGTAGATATCGCAGGCCACCAGCAGCGGGCGCTTGCCCTGCTTCTTCATCAGCCCGGCCAGCTTTGCCCCGTTGGTGGTCTTGCCTGCCCCCTGCAGGCCCACCAGCATGACGACGGTGGGCGGGGTGGAGGAAATCTTCAGCTTGCTGTCGCCGCCCCCCATAAGGGCGGTGAGTTCCTCGTTGACGATCTTGACGATCATCTGAGCGGGGGTGAGGGATTCCATCACATCGGTACCCACTGCCCGTTCCGAGACGGAGGCGATGAAGTTTTTGACCACCTTGAAGTTGACGTCCGCTTCCAGCAGGGCCATTTTAATTTCCTTCATGGCCTGCTTCACGTCGGACTCGGACAGGCGGCCCTTGCCCCGCAGCCGCTTAAAGGTGGCGGCAAGCTTTTCGGTTAAACTTTCAAATGCCATTTGGTTACTCCTGCTTGAGCTTGGCGGTGTTTTCCTTGATGATACGTCCGATCTCGTCCAGGCTCTCATCCCGGTAGCTGCGCTCGTTGACCATCTGGAGCAGCCGGTCCGCCGCCTGGTCGATGGCCTCGATTTGCCCCCGGGTCTGGAAGTACCGGCGGATGATGTGGGTCTTGTCCTCAATCTCCGTCATAGCCGCTTCCGCCCGGACGATGACGTCCCGGACGCCCTGGCGGGAGATGCCGTAGTTCTCCGCAATCTCGGCCAGGGAGAGGTCCTCGTTGTAGTAGAGGTCGTAGAATTCCTTCTGGCGGTCGGTGAGCAGATCGCCATAAAAATCGAAGAGCATGGCCATGCGGTATGCCTGGTTCTTCATCTCTGGTCACCCCCACAAGATGTTGTGTAAAGCTAGCGGGCTTTACAACGTTGTTGACTATATCACAACTGGGGAAACTTGTCAAGGGCAAAAATGAAGTTTTCCCTGGGAAATGGCAGCTACATAGCTGCCATTTCCCAGGGAAGGCGGCGGCCGAAGGCAGGAGCCGCCCCGGAGCAATGCCTGGAGCGATCCCTGCAGCGGTCAAAATGGGATGATGACGTCCAATAACCTCACTGGAAGGTGTCGTCCTCCAGGGCCTCATTGGCACTGTTGACGGTCTCCACCGGGTCCTGGAAAGATTGAAACGCCCCGTAGCTGAGTACCACGAGCAGGAGATTGACCACCACAATGGCGGCCAGGATGCCCAGTACCAGCCGGAGGATGAACCGTCCCCGGCGGTTGCGGATGGCCAGCTGCTCGTTGATCCGGGCCAGCTGGTCGGCCAGATCGTTCCGGCTTTCCCCGTCCTCCGGGATATCCGCCCCAAGCAGTTGGCCCACGGTGGTGTCCAGCACTTCCGCCAGCCGGATGAGCAGCTCCGCGTCGGGCACCGACAGGCCTTTCTCCCATTTGGATACGGTCTGCCGCACCACATGGAGCCGGGCGGCCAGCTCCTCCTGGGTCATGCCCCTGGCTTTACGCAGGGCCTTTAGATTTTCAGAAAACATGATTGCAAACCTCCTTTGCGTGGGCCATGATAGCAGAAAAGGCCCGTTGCGGCAAGCAACGGCGGTTCACATAGGTAGGGCGGAGGGAAAATTTTAAGATTTTGTGTACAGGGAAAAAAGAGGGTGCCAAGCGGAGAAAATGATGGTATAATGCCTATGTTTGAAGACAGCAGAAACCAGGCGGAATGCTTCCCCTGGGGGAAGACCGCGAAATCATGAGGAGGATCTGAAGTGGAGAGATCCCATAAAATTTTGTCGGATGGGGTTGAACTGGTGGTATGCCGGTCCGACCAATTCAAGACGGGGCTGATCAGCGCCACCCTGGCCGCACCCCTGTGCCGGGAGACGGCGACGGCTTATGCTTTGACTCCGGATGTGCTGTATCGGGGAAGCCGGCAGTATCCAGACATGGAGTGTCTGTCGGCGGCTACAGACCAGCTGTATGGCGCCGCCTTGGGTCCTGCAGTGCGGCAGCGGGGGGAGAACCAGTGCATCAGCCTTTTGTGCAGTTTCATCGACGACCGGTACGCGTTGGATGGAATGGCTGTTCTGGAACCTGCTGTCCAGCTGCTGGGAGAGGTTTTGCTGAACCCAGCGGTGGAGGATGGGATATTTCGAGAGGATTATGTGCAAGGGGAAGGATCCAACCTGGCCGATGAGATTAACGCCCGGGTGAATGACAAGCGGGGCTGGTCCATCTTTCGGTTGACCCAGGAGATGTGCGCTGGAGAGGCCTATGCTCTGGACAAACTGGGAGATGCGGATGAGGCACTGCACATGAGTCCAGGCAGGTTATGGGACGCTTATCAGAAACTGATGGGCAGCTCTCGGGTGGTCTTCTACTATGGGGGCTCGGCCAGTCCGGACCGGGTGGAGGAGGCGGTGCTGCAGTCCTTTCAGCCGCTGCTTTACGACAGGCAGGTTCAACTGCCCTGCCAGGTGGTGGCCAGGCCGGATCATCCGGTGCGCCGGGTAACTGAGGAGATGGACGTGACCCAGGGCAAGTTGGCCATGGGCTTTCGGACCGGCGGAGTGACCATGGGTCATCCCCTCTATCCGGCGCTGCTGGTGTGCAACGCGCTGTATGGCGGGACAGCCCACTCCAAACTGTTCCGGAACGTCCGAGAGAAGCTCAGCCTGTGCTACTTCGCTTCCTCCATGCTGGACACCATTAAAGGACTGATGGTGGTGTCTTCCGGCGTGGAATTCGTAGATTTTGACCGGGCGGAGCAGGCCATTCTGGATCAGCTGGAGGCAGTGCGTCGCGGAGAGTTCACCAGTGAGGAACACACCGCAGCGATACGCGCGGTGATCAATGGCCTGGTCAGCCGCAAGGACAGCCAAGGCCAGATGGAGGATGACTGCGTGACCCAACTGCTCGCCTGCAGCCAGTGGACCGATCCGAAAAAGTTGGCAAAGGATGTGGAGCGGGTGACGCCCCAACAGGTTTCCCAGATGGCCCAAATAATCGAACTGGACACGGTTTACCGACTGACCGGAAGGGAGGGAGCGTAAGGTGCAGCGTTTGGAATATCCCACATTGCGAGAGACAGTATACTCCCATAAGCTGCCCAACGGCCTGCGGGTGATCGTGATCAAACGTGCGGAATATAGTAAACAGTTTGCCTTTTTTGCCACCCGGTATGGGGGGATGGACCTGCGCTTCCAAGGTGGGGATGGAGGCGGATGGGTGGACACGCCTGCGGGGATTGCCCATTTTCTGGAGCACAAGATGTTTGACACCGAGGACGGGAGCGCATTGGAGATTCTGGCGGCCAACGGTGCGGTGGACAACGCATTCACTGCCGCCCACATTACTGGCTATTTTTTCGAGGGCACCCAGGGGTTTGAGGAGAACTTGCGTACCCTGTTGGGTTTCGTTTCCGTGCCCTACTTCACTCGGGAGAGTGTGGCCAAGGAGCAGGGGATTATTGCCCAGGAAATCCGCATGTGCGAGGATGACCCGGAAAACGTGGTCTACTATCAACTGCTGGAGTCCATGTATGCCCACAACCCGATCCGCAATCCGGTGGTGGGTACTGTGGAGTCCATTGCTGGGCTAACTCCGGAAATCCTCTATGAATGCCACAGGGCATTCTACCGCCCAGGGAATATGGTGCTGTGTGTAGCTGGCGATGTGGATCCGGAGAGGGTGGCCGCCGCCGCGGAGGAGATTCTGCCCAGGGAATTCTCTTCCGCAGTTCGGGTGGATTTGGGTCAGCCGGAGCCAAAAGGAGTGGTGCGCTCCTACGTTCAGCGGAGGATGTCCGTGGCATCACCCCTATTTGAGGTGGGCTTTAAAGGGGAGCCAGCTCCGGAGGGGAGCAGGCTGCGCCAGGAGCTGGTGGCTCAGCTGACCTGCGACGTGCTGCTGGGCCCCTCGGCGCCGCTGTACCGGAAGCTATATGAGCAGGGGTTGATCAACGGCTCCTTCGACGGCTTTTACGACGCCGCGCCGGGCTGTGCGCATATCATGGCAGGAGGGGAAAGCCGGGATCCTCACCGGGTGATGGAAGAGATCGTGAAAGAGGCACAGCGCCTGGTTAAGGGGGGGGTGGACGGCCAGCTATGGGACCGCTTGAAGCGGGCAGCCTATGGAAGTATGGTTCGTCGGCTCAACTCATTGGAAAATACCTGCATCGACCTGGCCCAGTCCTATTTTGAAGGGGACGACTACCTGCGATTCCCCGAGTTGTTCCAGAGTATTGAGCCGGAGGATGTTCAGCGGCTGCTGGAACGGTGGTGTACCCAGGAGCGTGCCAGCCTGTCGGTGATTCTCCCTGTGGACGGAATGTCGGAATAAAAAGAAAGAGGACGAGAGCATGACCAATGTTGTGACCTTTCCAGGTCTTGGCCTGGAATTTGAGCTGAACCGGGTAGCCTTTACCCTGTTTGGAAAGGAAATTTACTGGTATGGTGTCATTATCGCCTGCGGTTTCCTGCTGGCGGTTCTGTTCTGCTATCGGTGGGCATATAAGTTCGGGGTGGACAGGGAAAAGCTGATGGATATGCTGTTTTTTGCGGTGCCTGCCTGCATCATCGGAGCCCGGGCCTATTATGTGATCTTCCATCCATCTACCTGCTTCAATGCGGACGGCTCCTTCAGCCTGTACAACACGATTGCCATCTGGGACGGTGGGCTGGCGATCTATGGGGCCATCATCATGGCGGTGGTCACGGTGGCTGTTTACTGCAAGGTGCGTCATCAGTCTTTCTGGGACTATGCGGACATCGGCTGCTACGGCGTGATCATTGGGCAGATGATCGGCCGGTGGGGCAACTTCATGAATGTGGAGGCCTTCGGCGGGGTGACCGATCTGCCTTGGCGTATGTGCTCAGAGTCCATCGCCAACTACCTGTGGAACCATGGCTACGCGGATGCGGAGGTCTACCAGCAGGTGCTAGACGGCACCCTGGGGGTACATCCCACCTTCTTCTATGAGTCCATGTGGAACCTGTTGGGGCTTATCCTGCTTATCCTGTTAGCCAGGAAGGGCAGGAAGTTCAGCGGACAGATCTTCCTGTGTTACGTGATCTGGTATGGCGTGGGCCGCACGGTCATCGAGGGGCTGCGCACCGACAGCCTGTACTTCTTCGGCACTGCTCTGCGCACTTCTCAACTAGTGGGCATCCTGTCTGCCGCTGCGGCGCTGGTGTTGCTCATCCTCCGGGCCAGGACCGCCGGTCCGGCCACACCTCCCCTGCCCAAGCCAGGGGGGGAAGCTGTTTCGGTTGCCGTGATCGGCAGCGAGGGGACGGAACCCTCTGAGGGCGCCCCTATCGACTCTGCCCAGGGGGAGGAGCCTGCCGCCCCCGGCCGGGAGGACGGCGGGGAGGACGACAGCCATGGCCGCCCGGTTTGACCTGCCCCTCACCCCGGAGGAGCGGGAGGAGCTGGCCCGGCGGGTGTCCGGCCTGACCCGCCGCCCCGCCCTGGCGGCGGTGTGCCTGGGGGAACTGCCAGCCTTTGTCCGGCAGGACTGCGCCGCCTGCGGCCTCTATCTGGAGCAGTACGCCCTGCCCTTGGGGCTGGGGCAGGCCGATCTGACCGACCTGCTGGAGGGCCTGGCCATGCGGGCCGACTTGGGCGGGGTGCTCCTCTGGCCGGACCTACCTGCGGGGTGGGACAGATCGGCCATTGTGGGTTCCCTTCCCCTGGACAAGGGCCTGAACG
>CAJLWS010000104.1 GCA_905210385.1 uncultured Eubacteriales bacterium
GGCGGCGAACAGCAGATGCTGGCCATTGGCCGGGCCCTGATGGGTGACCCGAAGATCCTGCTGCTGGATGAGCCCTCCCTGGGGCTGGCCCCCCTGGTGATTCAGGATATCTTCCGGGTGCTCCAGGAGATCCGGCGGGAGGGAACCACCATTCTGATCGTGGAGCAAAATGCCCTGGCCACTTTGCGGATTGCGGATTACGCCTATGTGCTGGAGCTGGGGCTGATGAATATGTCCGGCAAGGCTTCTGACCTGATCCAGGACAGCCGGCTGATCGAGGCCTATCTGGGCGGAAAGAAAGCGTGAAACCTTTATTCTTTTGTTGGCAAAACCCCTTGACATATCCACCCACATGATATGAAATGAAAAGGAGAATGAAAATGAAAAAAAGATGGATCGCTCTGTTGACCTGCGCGGCTATGCTCTTTGCGTTTGCCGCCTTTGGCTGCAACAATGAAACCAGCCAGACCAGCACGCCTCCCGCGGACAACAGCGGCACTCCCGCCAGCGAACCCTCCGGCGGGGACGACATCACCGTGCAGGGTGTCACCGACACCACCATCCTGGTGGGCAACACCGCCGCTACCACAGGTTCCTTCGCCTCTGTGGGCGTTCCCTTCAACGCCGGATTGGAGGCCGCGCTGAAGGCTTACAACGATGCCGGCGGGTTTGAGGGCCGCACCATTGAACTGGTCCATTACGATGACGGTTTTGACGCCGCCCAGGGCATGACCTACACCCAGACCCTGGTGGAGGACGACCAGGTGTTCGCCCTGGTGGGCCACTTCGGTACCAACACTGTGGGCGCCACCCTGGACTATGTGAAGGGCGTGGGCATCCCCACTGTCTACTGTGTGACTGGGATTTCCGGGCTATATCAGGAGGGCGCTACCGGGAAGGACGCCTGCGTGATGTCCGTCCAGCCCATTTATGACGCGGAGGGACGGGTGCTGCTGACCCGGGCGGTGGCCTCCGCGGAGGACAACATTGGCCTGGGCGGCACCAAGATCGGCGTCATCGCCACCACTGATGATGCTGGTTCCGGCATCCTGGCTGGCATCAACCGCCAGCTGGAGGAGATCGACGTGGAGGTTGTGGTTCAGGAGGTGGACCCCGCCGCCGTGGACTACACCGCTGCCGCCTCCGTACTGAAGAACGCCGGCTGCGACGTGGTCATCGGCGCCATGAACCAGGCCCCCTTTGAGAACATGATGGCCGCCATGCGGGACATCGCCTATGACGCCAAGGTCATCACCTCCTATGTCAGCGCCTCTGCTACCACTCTGGGCAACCTGGTGGCCAACGGTGCCATCACCGCTGAAAGACCGGTTTACACCACCGCCTGGCTGGATGTGACCACCGAGGCCGGATTGGCGGATTACACCCAGTTTGCCACCGTGATGGCGGCCTGGGAGGCAGAGAACGGCATCGACAGCACTGATCCGACCCAGACCTATACCCTCAACTCCTACGCCATGGCTGGCTATGTGGCGGGCATGACCTTCATCCACGGCCTGAACCAGCTGGAGGAGCTGGGACTGGAGCTGACCTGGGAGAACTACATTACCGCCATGGAGAGCGCCCCCCTCCATGTGCCCATGGGCGGCGAGCTGAGCTTCGCCGATGGAGAGCGCACGGGCATCACCGCCCTGGCCCTGAACACCATTTCCCTGGAACCCGATGCCAACGGGGCATACGCCCTTCAGGCGGTCAGCCCCATTATGTCTCTGGATGACGTGATGGCCCACGTAGGCTGAGAAAACCAACTGGACCAACTTTGCGCTGCCGCGGGGGAGCGGGAAAACCCCGACCCCCGCGGCAGCTTGACTAAAACCGGGAGGTCTTCCGAATGAACATGCAAGAAAAATACATCTCCGTGGAGCAGGCCCTGTCCTTCGTCAAGTCCAACGATATGATCGTCACCGGGCTGGGCGCGGCGGAGGCCGGGCTGTTCATGGGGCAGCTGCACACCATCGCCCACCGGGTGCGCAACGTGACGGTGACCAACTGCCTGCCCACCCACCCCTCTGAGATCTACAAGCCGGAGTATGTGGACTCCTTCAACGTGGACGGCTGGTTCTTCGCCCCCCAGATGCGCAAGGCCCACGCCAACGGCAACATGGCCTTCATCCCCAACCATCTGCACCTGGCGGCGGTGAAGCGGCTGGCCTTCGTCAAGCCCAACATCTATGTGGGCGCGGCCTCCATGCCGGACAAGCACGGGTACATCTCCCTGTCCCTGTCCAACACCTATGAGAAGCGGATGATGGAGGCGGCGGATCTGGTGATGCTGGAGGTCAACCCCAACATGCCCTACACCCTGGGGGATGTGCAGGTGCCGGTGGAGGACGTGGACTACCTCATCCGGGCGGACTACATGCCCCCGGTGACGCCGGACCTGCCCTTCTCCGAGAAGGACGCGGCCATCGGCAGGCTGATCGCTGACATGGTGCCCGACGGGGCCTGCATCCAGTTGGGCATCGGCGGCATCCCCAACGCGGTGGCCGCCGCCCTGGAGACCAAGAACGACCTGGGTGTCCACACCGAGATGCTCACCAGCGGGATGATGCGCCTGGCCAAGATGGGGGTCATCAACGGCAAGCGCAAGCAGATCAACAGGGGAAAGATGGTCACCACCTTCGCCATGGGCATCCCGGAGCTGTACGAGTTCATGGATTACAACCCCGGTATCGCGGTGATGGACGGGGCCTGGACCAACGACCCCTATACCATCGCCCAGAACGATAACCAGATCTCCATCAACACCTCCATCGAGGTGGATCTCACCGGCCAGTGCGCCTCAGAGTCCATCGGCTCCCGGCAGTTCTCCGGCACCGGCGGGCAGGCGGACACCGCCATCGGCGCCCAGATGTCCAAAAACGGAAAGTCCATCATTGCCCTGTACTCCACCGCTATGGTGAAGGACCCGGCCACCGGGGAGCGCCGGGAGGTGTCCAAGATCGTGCCCCAGCTCATGCCGGGGGCGGCGGTCTCCCTGTCCCGCAACGACGTGGACCGGGTAGTGACGGAGTACGGCGTGGCCGAGCTGCGGGGGACCAGCCTGCGAGACCGGGTGGCCCGGCTCATTGAGATCGCCCACCCCAGGTTCCGGGAGGAACTGTGGGACCAGGCGGTGGAAGTGGGCATTCTGGGCCGCCGCTGAGGAGGGAAACGGGAATGGCATATTTTATCTTTGAGGGGAAGCAGGTTTATTACGAGGAGTACGGCCAGGGCAAGCCCCTGGTGGTGCTCAACGGGATCATGATGTCCTGCAGGAGCTGGGCGGAATTTATCGAGCCCTTCTCGGAGCATAACCACCTGGTCCTGCTGGATTTCCTGGACCAGGGGCGGTCCGACCGGATGCGGGAACCCTATGAGCAGGCCATTCAGGCGGAGGTGGTCAAGGGACTGCTGGACCATCTGGGGCTGAAACAGGTGTGTATCATGGGCATCTCCTACGGCGGAGAGGTGGCCCAGCAGTTTGCCGTGAAGTATGGAGAATATGTCGACCGCCTGATATTGTTTAACACCACGGCCCGCACCGGCCCCTGGCTGGGGGACATCGGAGATGGCTGGAATCTGGCGGCGGGGAATCCGGACGCCTACTACCTCACCACGATCCCCGTGATCTACTCCCCTGCCTTTTATCTGGAAAAGAACGACTGGATGAACCGCCGCCGGCAGGCCCTGCGGCCGGTGTTTTCCGACCCGGACTTCATCCAGGCCATGGTGCGGCTGACCAACAGCTCCCGGAGCTATGACGTCACCGACCGGCTGTCCAGCGTCACGGCTCCCACCCTGGTGGTGTCCTGCCTGCAGGACTATCTCACGCCTCTTGCGGAACAGGAGCTGATCTGCTCCCTGATCCCGGACAGTCACCATGTGATCCTGCCCGGCAGCGGGCACGCCTCCATGTACGAGAAACCTCTGCTGTTTGCCGCCCTGGTGCTGGGGTTCTGCAACTGCGGGCGGACTGAGTTTGCGATTACCTGACGGTTTTGGTTGCGCGGCGGCGGGAAAAAGGATATACTGAAGTCCAGAGTTAAGAAAATAAACAAGCGAGGTGCGAACTTGGACTACAGGATTTTGATCAGCAAGCCGAAAACCAAGCGGGGCAGGGAAACCCTGAACCGGATTGTGTCCGCCGCCGCCCAGGTATTCTATGAAAAGGGATACCACAATTCCTCCATCAACGACATCACCCGGCTGGCCGGCGTGGCCTCGGGGACCTTTTATGTGTACTTTGACAGCAAGTACAACCTGTATAAGTTTTTGCTGCTCCAGTGCAGCCACATGATCCGCAAGCATTTGAACCAGGCCATCAAGGACTGCAAAACCCGGCGGGAGATGGAAGAGGTCGGCCTGCGGGCCTGGCTGGAATTCGTCCAGAAGAACCGGTATATGTACCACATCATCTGGGAGTCGCTGTACATTGACAAGCAGCTGTTTGTGGACTACTATGTGAACTTCTGCAAGGCCTACATGAAGGGGATCGATGCGGCCAAGGAGCGGGGAGAGGTCCGCCCGGAGATCGACAGCGAGGTGTTGGCCTATACCCTGATGGGGGCATCCAACTTCCTGGGCCTGAACTGGGGCCTGTTCAAGGACTATCCCACTGACCTGGATCAGGTGGTGGAGAGCTTCATGCATATCATCAACGGCGGCATCTTCACGGAGCGCGTCTCTGTTCCGGCAGAGCCAAGGCCGCTGCCCATCCGTATCCAGGTGGAGTTCGATGAGGACGAAGATCTGGAGGAGGGAGAGGAAGCGGAGGATGGAATGGACGGAGAAATGGAGGAGACTGCTCAGGAGAAGAACGCCGTCCCTGAGGAGTGAAATAAGATGTATACGCAGCAATACTTGACCACGGAACGACTGACTACAGCCTACTACCGGGCGGGAGAGGAAAATGGATGCAAGCTGCTTTTAATCCATGGCAATGTGTCCTCTTCTGTGTTTTATCTGCCGCTGTTTCCGGCCTTGGCTGAAAATTATGATGTGGTTGCCCCGGATCTGCGCTGTTTCGGGGACTCAGATGCCCTGCCAGTGGACGCCACCCGGGGCTTCCGGGACTGGACGGATGACCTGGCGGAGTTTACTGCCGCCCTGGGCTGGGACCGCTTCGCCATCGCCGGCTGGTCCATGGGAGGCTGCGTGGCCATGCAGTACGCCATGGACCACGGGGAGCAGCTCACCGGCTTGATCCTCATCAACCCCGGCTCTCCTTACGGCTTCGGTGGGACCAAGGGGGAGGACGGGGAACTGCTGGACCCGCCCGGCTTGGCCTCCGGCGGCGGCTGCGCCAATGCCCAGCTGGTGGAGTGCCTGAAGAGCGGGGAGCGGGAGTTGCCCCGCACTACGCTGAACAGCATCTATTTCAAGCCGCCCTTCCGTATGCCGGACTGGGAGGAACGGTTCATTGACAGCATGCTCAAAACCAAGGTGGGGGAGGGCATGTATCCCGGAGACACCCGGCAGGTGGCCCAGTGGCCCTATGTGGCGGCCGGGGACCGGGGAATCTGCAACACCATGGCGCCCAACCACGGGAACCTGTCGGCTATTGCGGACATCCCTGTCAAGCCGCCGGTGTTGTGGGTACGGGGGGATAGCGATATCATGGTCAGCGACACCTCCGTGTGTGACTTCGGCTACCTGGGTCAGATTGGGGCTGTCCCCGGCTGGCCGGGGGCGGAGGTGATCCCGCCCCAGCCCATGGTGTCCCAGACCAGGACGGTGCTGGCCCAGTATGAGGCCAACGGCGG
>CAJLWS010000105.1 GCA_905210385.1 uncultured Eubacteriales bacterium
AAGGGGTGCTTTGTTGTTTTTCCCAAGTGCTTGTGTTGCATCAGAAGGGTTTTCTCTTCGTTCGCTGTGTAGGCTTATGCCCTGCATGGCGTTTTTTGTTTTTCCCCTACCCCTCGGAGGGGGCCGCTCCCACCCTGGAGCCGGGACCCACTCCGGAGCAAACCCAGGAGACGGAGCCGGGGCAGGAGGAGCTGTTTGCCGCCCTGGCGGGGGAGAGCGTGATGGGCCTGGTTCTCTTGGAACCCACTTCGGAGGAGCTGGCCCTGGCGGCCGAGGTGGAGGAGGTGTTCCCGCCCCAGGAGTACGGGGAGCGGATGCTCGTCGTCCCCCGCCTGCCGGACAGCACCGTCATCATCCAGCGGCTGGACTATGACCAGGAGGGGACCCTGACCGGGGCGGAGGAGATCTGGCGCAGCCAGAGGCAGCCCGCCGCGGTCCTCCTCCAGCAGGACATCCCTGAGGGCTACCCCACCCTCCGGATCGTCATCCAGTCCGGTGAACGCACCGGCACCTATGATGTGAGCTATTACGGAAAGGGGGACGGTCGGCGGGACTTCTATGTCTGGCTGGACCGGGAAGACTGAGCGAATCAAGCGGCCGGAAGGCAAAACGGCGAGGCTCAATGCCGTCAAATAAAGGAAAGTTGAGGATCATCTATGTCAGACATCAAGAAATGTGGAATCATCACCCTGTGTGGGCGGCCCAACGTGGGCAAGTCCACCCTCACCAACACCTTAGTAGGGGAGAAGGTGGCCATCGTGTCCTCCAAGCCCCAGACTACCCGCAACCGGATCTGTGCCATTCTTAACCGGGGGGACAGTCAGTTCGTGTTCGTGGACACCCCAGGGCTGCACAAGGCGCGCACCCGACTGGGAGACTACATGGTGAAGGTGGTCCGCCAGAGCGTGGCCGACGTGGACGGGGTGTGCCTGCTGGTGGAGCCGGTGGCCCACATCGGCCCGCCGGAGGAGGAGCTCATCCGGCGCATCCAGGCCCTGGGCGCTCCGGCGGCCCTGGTCATCAACAAGATCGACACGGTGGAGAAGGAGGAGCTGCTGGCGGTGATGGCCCTCTACGGCCAGGCCCACGACTGGGACGCGGTGGTGCCTATCTCCGCCCGCACCGGCGAGGGAGTGGACGAGCTGCTGGAGGTGCTCGCCCGCTGGCTGCCCGAGGGGCCTCAGCTCTTCCCCGACGGCATGGTCACCGACCAGCCCGAGCGGCAGGTTATGGCGGAGATCGTCCGGGAGAAGCTGCTGCGCAACCTGGACAAGGAGATCCCCCACGGTACCGCCGTGGAGGTGACGAAATTCTCCCAGCGGGACGACGGCATCATCGACTGCCATGTGACCATTTACTGCGAGAAGGAGTCCCACAAGGGCATCATCATCGGTAAAAAGGGAGCCATGCTCAAGAAGATATCCACCCAGGCCCGGGAGGATATGGAGGCCTTCATGGGGGATAAGGTCTACCTGGAAGTGTGGATCAAGGTACGGGAGAGGTGGCGGGACGATGCGGCTGCCATCCGCAACTTCGGTTACACCGAGGATTGAGGGGGGGTTCCACCCCCTGAGAACCCCCCTCATCGTCGCAAAGTCCGTTCAGTTCCGTTTCCGCCTGCGGCGAAAACTTCATCTGCTCCCTTGCTCCTCATCTCCCCACAAGACCCGCTTCGCTGGGCTCTTGCGGGGGCCCCATTACGGGGGCGTCAGCCGGGGTGCAAACTTCTCTTTCCGGCGGCAAGATCGACAGGTGGGAGGTTCCCTCGACGGGCTATGCCCTGGTGCCACCAGGATTGTTAGACAGTACGCCCCAATGGGGCGCCTGGTTTCGCTGAGATACCGTTACTTTTTCCTTCCACCGGGGCCATAATTTGGAGCGGATTTTCTGAATTTTATTATGGGATAATTGCTTAGTTTCCAAGATGATATTTTTCACAAACACCAGGCAGCGATTATTGACACGAGATCCTTCAAAAAGTGAGAATGATCGGATTAAAGGGGTGCGAATCATGCGAAAAGAAAAAAGATATGATAGATGGGATAAGGCCCCAATGCGCTGGCATTATTGGACGATATTTTTCCTATTGCCAATAACCGCCCTGATCACGATCAGTTCTATCATTGTATATCGTCACCTGGGCCCACTGTATATTGCGGCAGGAGTTATCATCGCTTTAACGGCAATTTTAGCGGTTGTCTTCTCCGCAATGAAGAAGTGGGTAGGTCCATTATTGATTATGGCGGTCTATATTGAAAACCTAGCCTGCTGTTTTGCGCAGCTTATTTTATTATCCATAAATCAGCAATACGACCAGATTTCGTCCGTGGTTGGAACTATCATTGCGTATGCAATCTATATAGGTGCGAACATCATATATTATAAAAAACGCATGGGTTTGTTTAAAAAATTTAAAACAAACAAGAGCATGAAATCAAAGAAAGAGAATCAATACCAAGAAAACAGCGTTGATCTGTTGCAGGAAATCATGGAGCACAAGGAAGAACCGAAAAAGCCGAGCAGGATTCCGATGATCCTTCTTTCCATTTTGTCCGGAGTGTTGTCTGCTGCTTTAATTACCGTTTGTGTTCTCTGGTGGTATCAAAACCAAATAGCTTCATCTAACATTGAGGCATTACAGGAGGAATTAGAAGACCTGGAGGTGCGATACGACGCAAGAGGGGAGATTTTGGAGGACGTACGAGAAGATAGATCTGAAATGATGGAAGAAAACAATTTTTATCGTCGGCATGCCTGCATCGTAACAGAATCAGGAGAAAAATACCATCGTTATGGATGCCAATATCTTTCTGATATAACAAGCTTCTGGATTTATAACACTGAAGCAGCGGAAAGTAAAGGCTATGAGCCGTGCTCAAATTGCTATGACAATACATCTCAAGATATTTATGACCGGCTGGAGGATATGCTTGAGGATGCGCGAGAGGAAGATAAAAAGAACTAAAAATTTTATTGAAAGGTGGTGCCACCATGAAACTCCCAAAGGCCAAGAAGCTTCCATCATATCGGCACCGGCACTGGTGATTCCGGGTAGCGCTATGGTTACAACGGAAAGATAGAATTTCTTTATTAAGAATCGCCTGGAGGGAAGCCTGCGGAAAAGTAGTCAGCCGTTTAATTATCCCGCCAGGTGCCCAACTGGGTTCGGAAAATTTCCGAAAGCATGTCAGCACCAGGCCGGAGGCCGTCAGAGGAATCGGCGCACCGTCGTGTTTCGGACGCCGGAAAGCTGTGCTGGCACTTCTACTCTGGCCCCCGTAAAAATCGGGGGTCCGGGGGTGCAGGCGCTTGGGACATGGCCGTCCTTTGGCCGTGTCACTCCGCGCCAAACCCCCGGCGCGCTTTTGGTTCCTTTCCTCGCGGGAGAAAAGGAACCCCAGCGGAGCGTCCCGGGGAGTGGGGGTGGAACCCCCAAGCGACCCCCGACCAACCGGAAAGAGGGAATGGACATGCACCTGACCACCAACGCCCTGGTGCTGCGGGAAGTGAACTATAAGGAATCGGACAAGATTCTCACCGCCCTCACCGACCAGGAGGGCAAGCTCACTGTGTCCGCCCGGGGCTGCCGGAAGAAGGGCAGTGCCATCGCCGCCCCCTGCCAGCTGCTGGTGTACTCGGAGATGACCCTGTATGAGTACCAGGGGCGCTGGGCGGTGAAGGAGGCGGCTACCCAGCGGCGGTTTGACGGGGTGCGCTCCGACCTGGACAAGCTGGCCTTGGCCAGCTATTTTGCCGAGGTCATTGAGCTGCTTGCTGAGGAGGGCCAGAGAGAGCCGGGCCTGCTCTCCCTCATCCTCAACTGCCTCCACGCCCTGGATCAGATGGACCTGCCATTGGGACTGATCAAGACCGCCTTCGAGTGGAAGGCCATGGCCCTGGCGGGGTACGAGCCCATGACGGAGGAGTGCGCCGTGTGCGGCCGGCCCGACCCGGAGGACCCCAGTCTGCTGCTCAGCCAGGGGGTGGTGTGCTGCGAGGCCTGCCGGGGCGGAGCGGGGGAGGGGACGGCCATGCCCCTGACTGGTGCCGCCCTGGCTGCCCTACGGCACATTGTGGGAGGCAGTCCCAAGCGGCTGTTCTCCTTCCGGGTAGACGACAGATCCATGGAGCAGCTGGAGGCAGCCTCCGAGGCCTATCTGCTCACCCAGCTGGAGCGGGGATTTCGCACCCTGGACTTCTATAAGGGGCTGAAACCCGTCCAGCCCCACAATCCAACTTAGGGAGAATCACCATGACGCAATTGTTTGAGAAATCCATTCATACCCTGGAATTGCCCCGGGTGCTGGACCTGTTGGCGGAGGAGGCGGTGACCGAGGAGGGCAAGGAGCGGTGCCGGACGGCTTTGCCCAGCGTGGATCGGTCGGAGGTGCAGCGGCTCCAGAGCCAGACCTCGGCGGCCTTCGACCTGCTGGGGAAGGGGGGCAGCCCCGGCTTTTCTGGGGTGCGGCCGGTGTCCGCCGCCCTCCAGCGGGCGGATCGGGGGGGCAGCCTGAACACCCGAGAGCTGCTGGACATCGCCCAGGTGCTGCGCTGTGCCCGGTCGGTGCGTGAGTACGGCATGGGGGAGTCCACCGCCAAATCGGTGCTGGACGGCTACTTCCAGTCCCTCACCCCCAACCGGTTCCTGGAGGACAAAATCACCGGCGCCATCCTCAGCGAGGAGAAGATCGCCGACGCCGCCTCCCCAGAGCTGGCGGATATCCGCCGGCACATGCGGGCGGCGGCGGGCAAGGTGCGGGATGTGCTCAACCGTCTCATCTCCTCCAATCAGTCCAAGTACCTGAGGGAGTCCATCATCACCATGCGGGGAGGCCGGTACGTGGTGCCGGTGAAGAGCGAGCACAAAAACGATATCCCCGGCCTGGTCCATGACGTGTCCGGCTCGGGTTCCACCTTCTTCATCGAGCCCATGGGGGTGGTCAACGCCAACAACGAGCTCAAGGAGCTGGAGCGCAAGGAGCAGAAAGAGATCGAGCGCATCCTGGCCGAGCTATCCGCCGACTGCGCCAACGTCCGGGAGGCCATCGAGGACGACTACCGTACCCTCATCACCCTGGACGCCATCTTTGCCCGGGCCAAGCTGTCCTCCCGAATGGGGGCCATGGAGCCCACCCTGGGGGACTACATTGAGCTGAAAAAGGCCCGCCACCCCCTGCTGGACCCCAAGACCGCCGTGCGCAACGACCTGTACCTGGGACGCGACTTCGACACCCTGGTCATCACCGGCCCCAACACCGGCGGCAAGACCGTCACCCTCAAGACCTTGGGCCTTTTGACCCTCATGGCCCAGTGCGGCCTGCACATCCCGGCCGCCGACGGCTCGGCGATCCGGGTGTGCTCGTCGGTGCTGGCGGACATCGGGGACGAGCAGTCCATCGACCAGTCCCTGTCCACCTTCTCCTCCCATATGGTGAACATCGTGGCCATCCTGGAGCAGGCGGACGACCGCTCCCTCATCCTCTTCGATGAGCTGGGGGCAGGCACCGACCCGGTGGAGGGAGCGGCCTTGGCCGCCGCCGTCATCGACTCCACCCGGGCCATGGGGGAGCGGGGCTGCCGGAACATTCTGGTGACCCGCATTTCCCAGGAAACGGCGGACCTGGTGGGCCGGACGGTCCCCCTGGACTACCACCCGGAGGCCCGGCTGGGCCTGGCCTACCCCGGGGAGCAGAAGCGGCTGGGGAAGATCCGGGATTTCGGCTTTTCCTTTCACGGGTCCCCC
>CAJLWS010000106.1 GCA_905210385.1 uncultured Eubacteriales bacterium
CCGGCAAAGCCGGTGGGGGGTGTGCCGTAAAGATGAGTGCCTTGGAGAGACAGTATGAGCTATGCGCCCCGCTTCAGGGTGGGCAGAGCCGCAGTTTCACCGAGGTGTGCCCAGCTGTCCTTAGTGGACATGCCCGTGGCCGAAGATCAGTAAGACACCCAGAGCAAAACCAATCATTGTAGCCAGAATGGCCCAGGGAGAGCGCCACTGGCGGTAGGCCTCAGGCAGCAGTTCGAAGAAGACGACATAGAGCATGGCGCCTCCGGCGACGCTCATGATGACGGCCAGGGCCAGTGGGGTGTGGCTGCCGATAAAGTAGCCCACCAGTGCGCCGGCCACAGTGGGCAGCCCGCTGAGGGCGGCCAGGGAGACGGCGCTGCGGGCTTTGCTGCCGTCATGGAGCAGGGGGATAGCAATGCTCATCCCCTCGGGGATGTTGTGCAGGCCGATGGTGACCGCGGCCAGCATGGCGGCATAGCTGATGCCCTCGGCGGCGACGGTGGTACCCACCGCCATGCCCACCGGCACGTTGTGCAGGGCCACTGCGGCGGCCAGCACGATGCCGGCGGTGTGCAGGTCGTGGTGCCCGCAGGCGCAGTGGTGGGGATCGGCGTCGTCGGCATGGTGGGCGCTCTTGTCAATCCAGCAGTTGAGCAGGAAGGTGAGGGCGAAGCCGACCACCAGAAAGAGGGGGGGCAGGTAGACGCTGTCGGTGACCTCCATCGCTTCGGGCACCATGTCAAAGGACACGATGCACAGCATCAGACCCGCAGTAAAGGAAAGCAGCAGGCTGGTGGCCTGGGGGGATTCCCGCTTGAACAGCGTGGCCAGTCCGCCGCCAAGAGCCAGTCCGCCCACCCCTGTGACTAGAGTGAGCAGGACAATGAAGAGAAGGGTTTGCGGCATGAGAGGAGACTCCTTTGTTCGGATGGATGCGGGGTGGCGCGCGCCAGGAAGAAAGTGGGGGAAGCCCGTGGGGTTACGACCCGGGACAAGCGATCTCCACCATGGCTTCAATCATATGGTGGAGCAGCTGGGCCTGTTGGGTTTGAGCGGCCTTATAGTAGACCTCTTTCCCCTCCCGCCGGCTGACGATCAGGCCGCTGGTCTTCAGTTGCCGTAGGTGGTGGGACACTGCGGGGCTGCTCATCTCCACCATAGAGGACAGGTTGATGACGCACTCCTCACAGTGGCACAGCAGCCAGAAGATGCGCACGCGGCTGCCGTCCCCCAGTTGCTTGAAAATGTCGGCCACCGTTTGAAACTCACCCAAGCTGGGAACGCGCTCCAGGGTATGCTCTAATTTTTGTCCGTGATCGTGGGGCAATGTTTGGGTTGCCATAGGACATCTCCCCCTCGTGGAAAAGTCATGCTTGCGCCCCGCCGCAGAGGATGGGCAAGGCAATTCCCATTAAATAAGTATACAAAATCCGGGATAAAAAGTCAATATAGCCGGGTGGACGTGGGAAAATACCCCATTTCCGGGAGCTGCCCAGGAGCTTATAGGACAAAATTCAACAAAAAATCTGGCCGGGCTGGGCGAGTGGGGGCTCAGACCTTGCGGCGCCGCCCGCAGTGAGGTAATATAGGGGAGCAGAAATTACATCGCGCAACATGGAGGGAAACACAAATGCGTTTAAAGGATGCGCAGGTCGGCCAGACCTGCGTGGTGGAGCGGATCAGCCTGCCCTTTCAGATGGAGCGCCGGCTGGAGGCGCTGGGGATGACGCGGGGAACTTCCCTTTCCGTCCTGAACAGGAAAGGGAAGGGCATCCTGATCATCAAACTGAGGGGTACTCGGTTCGCCCTGGGGTATCATGTGACAAACAGCATTGAAGTGAGGTGTGAGCAGTGAGCGGTGAGATGACCATTGGGTTTATCGGCAACCCGAACTGTGGAAAAACCACCCTGTTCAATGCCTATACAGGCGCCAATCTGAAGGTGGCCAACTGGCCGGGGGTGACGGTGGAAAAGGTGGAGGGCGCTATCAAGGATCACGGAATGGACATCCATCTGGTGGACCTGCCCGGCACCTACAGCTTGACCTCCTACACCATGGAGGAGACCGTGTCCCGGCAGTTCATCCTCAGCGACGAGGTGGACGTGATGATCAATGTCGCGGATGCCTCCACCCTGGAGCGGAGCCTCTACCTGACCCTGCAGCTGTTGGAGCTGGGCAAGCCGGTGGTTTTGGCCCTGAACATGATGGACATTGTGGAGAAGCGGGGGATGGAGATCGACCTGCACCGCCTGCCCGAGATGCTGGGTATCCCGGTGATCCCCGTGTCCGCCCGGAAGCGCCGGGGACTGGACATCCTGCTCCACGCTGCCATTCACCACAGGGGGGCCACCGGGCCGGACAAGCTGATCCATGAGCACAAGTATACCTCCAAGCACCAGCACGACCATCACGCGGAGTACGCCATGGTCTACTCCGACGAGATCGAGGGAAAGATCGACCAGATTATGGAGGAGCTGAAGGCCCGCTATCCGGAGTTGAAGAATCCCCGCTGGCACGCCCTGAAGCTGCTGGAGGGGGACAAGGAGATTACCGGAAAGTACCCGGTGGACCTGCCCCGGGTGCTGGACCGCAGCTATGAGTCGGACATCATCAACCAAAAGTATGACTTCATCGGCGAGATCATCGACGAGGTGCTTCTCCACAAGCAGAAGCAGGACGTGCTCACCGAGCGCGCGGACAGGGTGCTTACCCACAAGGTGTGGGGGATCCCGGTCTTCCTGGGCATCATGGCCGTCATTTTCTTTCTCACCTTTACGGTGGGCGACTGGATCAAGGGGTACTTTGAGCTGGCCATCGGCTGGCTGTCTGACACGGTCACCGGCGGCCTGGCGGCCGCCAACGTGAGCGATGTGGTCTCCTCCCTGGTGGTAGACGGCGTCATCGCCGGCGTAGGCACCATCGTGACCTTCCTGCCCAACATCCTGATCCTGTTCCTGTGCCTGGCGCTGCTGGAGGACAGCGGGTACATGGCCCGGGTTGCCTACGTCATGGAGGGGATCATGTCCAAGCTGGGCCTGTCCGGCAAGGCCTTCATCCCCATGCTGCTGGGCTTCGGCTGTACGGTGCCCGCCATCATGGCCTCCCGCGCTCTGGAGAACAAGCGGGACCGCTACAAGGTTATGCTGGTCACCCCCTTTATGAGCTGCAACGCCCGGTTGACCATCTACATCCTGTTTGCCGAGATGTTCTTTGCCGACTATGCCATGGTGGTGGCCTATTCCATGTACCTCATCGGTATTGTGGTGGCCATCGTGGTGTCTGCCATCATCCATCTGATTGACCGGAAGCAGAGCGTCAACTACTTGATCATGGAGCTGCCGGAGTACAAGCTGCCCGATGCCCGCACCGTGGCCATCTATGTGTGGGAAAAGGTGAAGGACTACCTGGGCAAGGCGGGTACCACCATCTTCCTGGCCACCCTGATTGTCTGGGCGGTGCTCAACTTCGGGCCCTCCGGCTTCACCGGCGGCATGGGGGACAGCTTTGGAGCGGTCATCGGACGGTGGCTGGTGCCGGTGTTCGCTCCCATCGGCCTGGGCTTCTGGCAGATCGTGGTGGCCCTCATCGCGGGCATCTCAGCCAAAGAGGTAGTGGTGTCCAGCTGCGCAGTACTCTTCGGGGTGGTTAACGCCAGCTCCCCCGAGGGGATGGCCGCCTTCTCTGCCGCTCTAGAGGGGATCGGATTTGGACCCTTCAACGCCTTCTGCCTGATGGTGTTCTGCCTGCTGTATATTCCATGCGCCGCCACCTTAGCTACCATCCGCAAGGAGTCGGGCAGCTGGGCCTGGATGGGCTTTACCGCCGCGTTCCAGCTGGCGGTGGCCTGGCTGGTCACCTTCCTGGTGTATCAGGTGGGGATGTTCCTATTCTGAGCGGGGGGTCAGCCTATGGAAACTGTCATTGTCCTGCTGGTGCTGCTCCTCCTGGCTGCCCTGGCGGTCTGGGGACTGCTCCGCCGCAGGCGAAACGCCCGGGCGGGCTGTGCCGGCTGCCCCCTGCGGGAGGGCGGCTGCGGGAAGGACCGCTGCTCCTAACATCCAATGCTGTGCCCCCATGGTGCGCAACCTGGGGCACAGCATTTCTCTTTGCCAGAATGTTTTCTCTTTTCCCCCTTGACAGCGGGGCGGGCGTGGCGTATACTATCCACATAATTAAAAGATTGCTTAATTGATGAATGAGATATGCAAGGGAAAGGAGACCACTGCCATGAAAAAGACCTACAAGATCGACGTGGACTGCGCCAACTGCGCCAACAAGATGGAGGAGGCCGCCCGAAAGACGGAGGGGGTCCAGGCCGCCACCGTGAACTTTATGACCCTGAAGATAATCGTGGAGTTTGCCGAGGGGCACGATCCCAAGGCGGTCATGGAGCAGGTTCGGAAGAACTGCAAGAGGGTGGAGGACGACTGCGAGATCTATCTGTGAGCTTCCCCGGAGTTGAGCGGCACCCCAGATTGCGCGCGCGTGGCTGTGGGTGCTCTCTTTTCCTAGAACGAATAAATGACCGCTTAATTGTTCGGGTCTCGAATCAGAGGTGTTTCCCATGAGTAAGAAGCAGAAGAGGATGCTGGCCAGGATCCTGGTGGCGGCGGTTTTGCTGATCGCGCTGAACTTCCTTCCGGTGGAGGGCTGGCTCCGGTTCGCCTGCTACCTGGTCCCCTACCTGGTCATTGGCTATGACATTTTGATCAAGGCGGGGAAGGGCATTCGGAACCGGCAGGTCTTTGACGAGAATTTCCTGATGGCGGTGGCCACCATCGGCGCCATCGCCCTGGCTCTGTACGAGGGCAGCGGGGACTATACCGAGGCCATCGCCGTCATGCTGTTCTACCAGGTGGGCGAGTGGTTCCAGTCCTACGCCGTGGGCAAGAGCCGCCGGAACATCAGCGAGCTGATGGACATCCGCCCGGATTATGCCAATGTGGAGGTGGACGGCAAGCTGGAGCAGGCGGACCCGGACGAGGTGGCCGTGGGCACGGTCATCGTGGTCCAGCCCGGGGAAAAGGTGCCCATTGACGGGGTGGTGACCGAGGGGGATTCCACCCTGAACACCGCCGCCCTCACCGGGGAGTCCCTTCCCCGGGACGTCAGGGCAGGGGACGAGATCGTCAGCGGCTGTGTGAACATGACCGGGGTGCTGAAGATCAAGACCACCAGGGAGTTTGGAGAGTCCACCGTGTCCAAGATCCTGGACCTGGTGGAGAACGCCTCCTCCCGCAAGTCCCGCTCGGAGAACTTCATCTCCCGGTTCGCCCGGATCTATACCCCCGCCGTCTGTGCTGCGGCCCTGGCGCTGGCGGTGATCCCTCCGGTGATCGGCCTGCTGTCCGGCGCCGGCGGGGCCTGGGAGACCTGGGTATACCGAGCCCTCACCTTCCTGGTGGCCAGCTGTCCCTGCGCCCTGGTCATCTCCATCCCTCTTTCCTTCTTCGCGGGCATCGGCGGGGCCAGCAAGGCCGGCGTGCTGGTGAAAGGCTCCAACTACCTGGAGACCCTGTCCCAGACCAGGATCGTGGTGTTCGACAAGACCGGCACCCTGACCCAGGGGGTGTTTGAGGTCAACGGCATCCACCACAGCCAGATGGAAAACGAAAAGCTGGTGGAGTACGCCGCCCTAGCGGAGTCCGCCTCCTCCCACCCCATCAGCAAGAGCCTGCAGCGGGCCTACGGCAGGG
>CAJLWS010000107.1 GCA_905210385.1 uncultured Eubacteriales bacterium
CACACTTCACAGAGGAACAGGCCCGCGCCGCCGTAGATGCCCGCCCGGTTGCCCAGGGTGGCCTGGACGAAGTCCGCGTCCCGGCTGGGAGGAAAGACTTGCTGCCGGTAGGCCTCCCGCACGGGGGCGAGGAGCATCTCACCTGCGGCAGACACTCCCCCGCCGATGACAAACAGCTCCGGGTTGACCACGCAGCCGATGATGGCCGCGGCGGTACCTAAGCAGCGGGCGGCCTCGGCCACCACCTGCCGGGCGTCGGCGTTGCCCTCCCGGGCGGCGTCGAACACGTCCTTGGCGGTGACATGCTCCATCTGGGAGAAGGGCGGAAACTGCCGGGCGGCCCGAATGATGCCGGTGGCGGAGGAGGTGACCTCCAGGCAGCCGAACTTCCCGCAGGTACAAGGCCAGTCCGTGTGCCAGGGCATGGGCATGTGGCCCACCTCTCCCCCGGCACCCACCGCGCCGGTGACGATGCGGCCGTCGGCGATGACGCCGCCCCCCACACCAGTGCCCACGGTGAGCATCACCAGGTTCCGGTGCCCCCGGCCCGCCCCCTGCCACATCTCGCCGAAGGCGGCCAGGTTAGCGTCGTTCTCCACCAGGACGGGCAGTCCGGTCCGGACGCGCAGCCCCTCGGCCACATTCACCACGCCCCAGCCCAGATTGACGCACCCGTGGACATGGGCGTGGTCGGGCACGGGGCCCGGTACGCCCACGCCGACGCCCACGCACCGGGCGTTGGGAAACTCCTTCAGGATCCCCGCGATCTGGCCGGCAATCTCGTCAAACATGGCGTCCGGGTCCTTGGGGGAAGGAAACTCCACATCCTTCAGCAGAACGCCCTTCTCATCCACCAGGCCCATCTTCACGGCGGTGCCGCCGATGTCTACCCCGAAGCAGATCTTCTTCATAGCTCAGCACTCTCCTTTTCCAGGATGATGGCTCCGCCCCACTGGTTCAGGACCAGGTTATCCCCTTCCTGCCGGCCGTTGTGGAGCAGCAGCAGTTGCCCGTTCAGGGCCACGGAGAAGGGCTCCGGGCCGCTGTGGGCGATGACGAGCACGCGCTGGTCCCCCAGGTGCCGGACAAAGCAAACAGAGGGAACGGGGGCAGACTGAAACGCGATGCCGCCGGTGCGCAGGGCGGGATACGCATGCTTGATCCGGCTCAACGCCCGGTAGTATTCCAGCAAGTCCGAGGCCTCCCTGCCCCAGGGATAGCATCGCCGGTTGAAGGGATCCTCAAACCCCTCCATCCCCACCTCGTCCCCATAGTAGATGCAGGGGGAGCCGGGCAAAGTGAACTGGAGCAGGGCAGCCGTCTTTTCCCGGGAAACAGCCAAAACTCTGGTGTCCGGGGAGAGAAAGCGGCCGGCCTTTTCCCCCTTGGAGCCGGAGAAGCTGTCCCCCAGCGTGGTGAGGATGCGGGGGGTGTCGTGGGTGGACAGGCTGTTCATCACGCTGTGGAGGACGGCGGCGGGATAGTGCTCCACAATGGTCATGATCTGGCGGCGGAACTGGTCCCCCCCGTGGCCGGCCAGAAAGCTCAAAATGGCGTTGCGGAAGGGGTAGTTCATCACCGAGTCCAGCTCGCCGGCGGAAAAATACTTCCTTCGAACGCCATAGCTGACCTTGTTGGAGGCGTCCTCCCACACCTCGCCCAGCAGCCAGGCATCGGGCTTGAGCTCCTTGAGGCGCTTCCGGAAGGCGGCGATAAACTCGTCAGGCAGCTCGTCGGCCACATCCAGGCGGACGCCGTCAATGCCAAGGCTCAGCCAGTGGGCCAGCACGCTCTCCTCCCCCCGGATGATGAAGTCCAGGTAGTCGTCGTTCAGCTCATTGACGCAGGGAAGGGTGGCAATGCCCCACCAGGAGGTGTACTGTTCGGGGTAGCGCTGGAAATCGTACCAGCTCCGGTAGGGGGAGTCTGGATCGCTCACCGCCCCGTGGCCGAAGAGGTGTTTGGCGTCAAAATAGACGCTGTTGCTTCCCGTATGGGAGAACACCCCGTCCAGGATGACCTTTATGCCCAGCCGGTGGGCGGCCTGGCACAGGTTGGCCAGATCCGCCTCTGTGCCCAGCATGGGGTCCACCCGCTTGTAGTCGGCTGTGTCGTACCGGTGATTGGAAAAGGCCATGCACACCGGGTTGAGGTAGATGCCGTCCACCCCCAGGCTCTTCAGGTAGGGCAGCTTTGCCTCAATACCCTTGAGGTTGCCCCCGAAGAAGTCGTTGTTCAGAATCTCCCCCTGCTCGTCAGGCAGGTAGTGGGGGGTATCGTCCCAGTTGTCATGCACCCAGTAGGGCTCCAGCTTCCCGGTGAGGTCGCAGCTGCCCTCCCGGTAGAAGCGGTCGGGAAAGATCTGATAGAGAACGGCCCCCTGAAAGTCCTCCGGGGGCTGAAAGTCCTCCGGATAGCAGGTGATCTGCCACTGTTCCCCCTCGTTGGCCCGCAGCCCGGTCTCACCGGAGCGGAACAGACGAAAGGAGCCGGTGGTGAGCTCCACATTGAAGTGGAAGAAGTAGAGCCCCTGGCGGGGAAGGGAGAACTCCGTGCGGTACTCCCAATAGTACTCGCTCTCCCCCTCCTTGGTGAAGGACACCGCCATACCGTAGCCGGAGTCGCTGCTGAGCACTACCTCCAGGCGGTTGAGGGGACAGTCCTTGGGTACCTCCACCATCAGCTGGCATACCTCGTGCCGCCGGACGCAGCCGAAGGGGCGCTTATACCGCTCGGACAGGCTGTTGAATTGCATTTCCATGATGATTCCAGCTCCAGACGCCGCGGCCGGCCTGGAGCCTTGGTCGGTACGCGGATGTGATTATTTCAGGTTCCAGATGTTCCTGGCGTACTCCCGCACCGCCCGGTCGGCGGAGAACAGGCCGGATTTGGCGATGTTCACCAGGGACATGTTGGTGAAGCGGCGCTGGTCGCCGTAGATGGCGCTCACATCCCGCTGGGCGCGGACATAGTCATGGAAGTCGGCCAGGTTCATATAGGGGTCGGCGGTCCCCTTGCTGTTGGTGAGCAAGGAACGGATGATATCGTCGAACTTCATGCCGTGGATGCCCCCCATGAGCAGGTCCATCACCGCTTTGAGCTCCGGATCGCTGTGGACGTAGTCCATGGGCTGGTAGCCCTTGCGCCAAAGCGCCTCTACCTCGTCGGCCTTCAGGCCGAACAGCACGATGTTCTCGTCGCCCACCTGCTCGTGGATCTCCACGTTGGCCCCGTCCAGGGTACCCAGGGTGACGGCACCGTTGATCATCAGCTTCATATTGCCGGTGCCGCTGGCCTCCTTGCCGGCAATGGAGATCTGCTCGGAGATCTCGGCGGCGGGGATGATGACCTCCGCCAGGGAGACGTTGTAGTCCTCCAGAAAGACCACCTTCAGCTTATCCCGGGTGACGGGGTCGGAGTTGGTCATGTGGGAGACGGTGACGATGAGCTGGATGATCTGCTTGGCCATGATATAGCCCGCGGACGCCTTGGCGGCGAAGACGAAGGTGCGGGGCTGGAAGGGGGCGTTGGGGTTGGCCTTGATCTCCAGATACATGTGGAGGATCTGCAGCACGTTGAGCAGCTGGCGCTTGTACTCGTGCAGGCGCTTGATCTGCACGTCGAACAGGCTGTCCGGGTCCACCTGGATGCCGTTGCGCTTGAGGATCAGGTCGCTCAGCCGGACCTTGTTGGCCCGTTTGATCTCCCGCAGCCTCTGGAGTACAGAGTCGTCGTCATAGTACTCCATCAGCTTTTCCAGCTGGAAGCTGTCGGTGAGGTAGCCGTCCCCAATGAGGTCATGGAGCAGGCTGGTCAGCTCCGGGTTGGACTGGCCCAGCCACCGGCGGTAGGCGATGCCGTTGGTGACGTTGAGGAATCGGCTGTGATCCAGCTCGTAGTAGTCGTGGAAGATGCTGTTCTCCAGGATCTCGGTGTGCAGCTTGGACACGCCGTTGATCTTGTGGCAGGCGGCCAGGCACAGGTTGGCCATGCGGATCTCGCCGTTGTGGACGATGCCCATATAGTTGATCTTGCCCTCGTCCCCGCCGTAGATCCCCCGCAGCTTCTCGTACAGCCGGCGGTTGATCTCGCACACGATCTGGTAGATGCGGGGCAGCTGCTTGGCGAACAGCTGCTCGTTCCAGCGCTCCAGCGCCTCGCTCATCACCGTGTGGTTGGTGTAGGACAGGGTCTTGCAGGTGATGTCCCAGGCCTTATCCCAGCCGTAGTCGTATTCGTCCACCAGCAGGCGCATCAGCTCAGGCACGCACAGGGCGGGGTGGGTGTCGTTGATGTGGATGGACACCTTGTCGGCCAGGTTGTCCAGGGACTTGTACTCCCGCAGGTGCTTTTTCAGGATGCTCTGCACCGAGGCGGACACCAGCAGGTACTGCTGGCGCAGGCGCAGGATCTTGCCCGCCTCATGGTCGTCGGCGGGATAGAGAACCTTGGAGATGACCTCCGCCATGGTGTCCCCCTCCAGAGCCTTGGCGTAGTCGCCCCGGGAGAAGGCAGACATATCGAAGCTGCGGGGGGACTTGGCGCCCCACAGGATCAGCTTATTCACCGCGCCGCTGTGATATCCGGAGACGTACATATCATAAGGAATGGCCATCACCGACTGGTAGTTGAGCAGGGCCACCCGGAACTTGCCGTGGTCGTCCCAGCTGTGGACCTCGCCGCCCAGCTTGACCTCCACGGCCTCGTCCTCCCGGGGGTTGATCCACACATCGCCCATGCTCAGCCAATCGTCGGGGAACTCCATCTGCCAGCCGTCCACGATCTTCTGCTTGAAGATGCCGAACTCGTAGCGGATGGAAAAGCCGGTGACCGGCATGTCCAGGCTGGCGGCGGAGTCCATATAGCAGGCGGCCAACCCGCCGTTGCCCAGACCGGCGTCCGGCTCCATGGCGTACAGGTCGTGGATGTCCACGCCGTGGTGGGCCAGGGCGGCGGTGAACTGCTGCTCCAGGCCCAGATTGTACAGGTTGTTGCGCAGGGATGTGCCCATCAGGAACTCCATGGACATATAGTATACCTGTTTCTGATGCTGCTCGGTCACCTTGCGGCTGTATTCGGCGTTTTTGACCAACAGCATGTCATTGATCACATAGCACAGCGCCCGGTAGATCTGCTGGGGGGAGGCGCTGTCCATGTTGCAGCCGTAACGCAGCAGAAGGGTCTCATTCATCGCTTTGATTATCTGTTTCTCGTCCATTTTGAACTCCTTTGTGGAAACCGGATCAGCCGCTCCGGCATTCCGTGATTTGAAGGGCCGGTCCCGGGGTAAAAACTCTCATAAGGACAGCCCGCATATGCGGGCTGTCCTTCCATGCGCAATGCACTCGGGCCAGGCGGCGCGGAGCCTCCGCGCGACGCATACGGGCCATTATACCATGGAACGATAGATTTGCCAATACTCCTCCACGGAATGTTTCCAGGAGCTGTCGTAGGCCATATCGTTGCGGCGCAGGGTATCCCACTGCTGGGCGTCGTGGTAGAGGCCGGCGGCCCGGCGCACGGCGTCCAGCATGTCGTGGGCATTGTAACTGCGGAATGTGAAGCCGTTGCCCCAGCCGTCGCCGGAATCGTGGATGGAGTCACGCAGGCCGCCGGTCTCGCGGACAACGGGGATGG
>CAJLWS010000108.1 GCA_905210385.1 uncultured Eubacteriales bacterium
TTATCGGCACCCGAGCCACCATCCGCTCCGGGGCCTATGAGCGAGCGCTGGCCGCTCTGCGGCCGGGTGCCCAGGTGATCGCCCGGGCCTGTCCGCTGTTGGTTCCCCTGGTGGAGAGCGGCCGCTACCAGCCCGGGGACATTGTGGCCGAGACGGTGGTAGCGGAGTACTTAGCCCCTTTGCGGGAAGAGGAAGTGGACACTCTGGTGCTGGGGTGCACCCATTACCCTCTGCTCAAGCCCCTCATCGCCCGGTATATGGGACCCCAGGTAATTCTGGTGGACGTGGGGGAGCAGTGCGCCCGGTGGGTGGCAGGACAGCTCACAGCCCAGGGGATGCGGACGGAGCGGGCTGCGCCTGGCCGGCATCGGTATTTTGTCAGCGATGACACGGGGGATTTCGCGGCATTGGCCTCCGCCTTTCTGGGAGAGGACGTGGGCTCAGGCGTGAAAGAGATTGATATTACCGTATATTGACGGATCCATGAGGTGACAGGAACCATGACCGATAACGATAATGTGATTATATCCATCAAAGGCAGCCAGGTGAATGCGGAGAGCGGCCCGGAGGAAATGGAGTTGGTTACTCCGGGGCGCCTGGTCCGGGACGCCCAGGGCAGGTATACCATCTCCTACGAAGAGAGTGAGCTGACCGGGCTGGAGGGCACCACCACGGTGCTTCAGATTGAGGGCGGGCGGGTGACCCTGCTGCGGGAGGGCAGCGTGAACTCCCAGATGGTGTTTGAGGAGGGCTGCCGCCACCTGTCCATGTATGAGACGCCCTACGGCGCGCTGTCCGTGGGCATCAACACCCGGCGGATGAAGAACACTGTGGGGGAGGACGGCGGCGATCTGGAGATTGACTACGCCGTGGAGATCGACAACCTGCTGGCCGGACAGAACCTGTTCCGCATGAGCGTAAAGCGGGATCCGGCGCTGAAGTTGAGACAGTGAGCGCTGCCTCAGCCGAGCGCGGCAGAAAATTTAAGAGATAGGTGTGAAATGAATGTCCAACATGATCCAGGCCGCCCGGGAACAGGTGGCCCATTTGACCCAGGCCGCCTATGAGCGCGCCGCCCAACAGGGACTGCTCCCGTCTGGGCAGACCATACGGGGCAGCGTGGAGGTGCCCAAGGACAGCAAGAACGGTGACTTTGCTTCCTCCTTTGCCATGGCGGGGGCCAAGGCTCTGGGCAAGCCCCCCCGGGAGGTTGCCCAGGTTATCCTGGACCACCTGGATCTGGCGGGTTCCTACTTTCAGCGGGCGGAGCTGGCCGGACCGGGATTCCTAAACTTTTTCTACGACCACAGCTGGTACGGCGGGGTGCTCTCCGCCGTGGAGGCTGATCCGGCGGAGTACGGCGGGTCGGACGAGGGCCATGGCCAGAAGGTAATGGTGGAGTTCGTCTCCGCCAACCCCACCGGCCCCATGCACATGGGCAACGCCCGGGGGGGCGTGCTGGGGGACACCCTGGCCAACATCCTCCGCCGGGAGGGGTACGACACCTGGAAGGAGTTCTACGTCAACGACGCGGGCAACCAGATCCACAAGTTCGCCCAGTCCATCCACGCCCGGTATATGCAGATTTTGCTGGGGGAGGACAACTACCCCTTCCCTGAGGAGGGCTATCACGGGGACGATATCAAGGAGCTGGCCCAGGGCTTCTATGAGGCCTATGGGGATTCCTACAAGGAGGCCCCGGAGGAGAAGTGGCTGGACGATATGGCGAAGTTCGGTCTGGAGCGCAACATCCCCAAGATGAAGGCGGACCTGCGCAAGTACCGCATCGAGTATGATGAGTGGTTCTTCGAGTCCACCCTCCACGAGAGCGGCTACATCGCCGAGACGGTGGAGCTGCTCACCCAAAAGGGCTGGACCTATGAGAGGGAAGGAGCCCTGTGGCTGGACACCACCGCCCTGCTCAAGGAGAAGTATCTCCGGGAGGGCAAGAGCCAGGAGCAGGTGGACAAACTGGACCTGAAGGACGACGTGCTGCGCCGGGCCAACGGGTTCTACACCTACTTTGCCGCCGACATCGCGTACCACCGCAACAAGTTTGAGAAGCGGGGCTTCGACAAGGTGATCAACGTGTGGGGGGCTGACCACCACGGCCACGTGGCCCGGCTCCAGGCAGCCCTGGACGGACTGGGGCTGGACGGGTCGGGCCGCCTGGCCATCGTGCTCATGCAGCTGGTGAACCTGCTCCAGGACGGAAAGCCGGTGCGCATGTCCAAGCGGACGGGCAAGGCCATCGCCCTCCATGACCTGCTGGACGAGATCAGCGTGGACGCCGCACGCTACTACTTCAACAACCGGGCTGCCACCAGCCCCCTGGACTTCGACCTGGACCTGGCAGTGCGTCAGGACTCGGACAACCCGGTGTACTATGTGCAGTACGCCCACGCCCGGATCTGCTCCCTGCTGGCCAACCTGGCCCAGGACGGGGACCAGGTGCCCGCCGCCGCCCAGGTGGATGCCGCGCTGCTGTCCACGGAGGAGGAGCGGGCGCTCATCAAGAACCTGGCCCAGTACCCCCAGGAGCTCCACCTGGCCGCCCGGGACTACGACCCCAGCCGGATCAACCGGTATCTCACCGCCTTGGCGGGGGACTTCCACCGGTTCTACAACGCCTGCCGCATCCGGGGGGAGGAGCAGGGCCTGCGCCTTGCCCGGCTGAAGCTGGCCGATACCGTCCGCCTGGTGCTGGCCAACGGTCTGGGCCTGCTGGGTGTGTCCGCCCCGGAGAAAATGTGAGGAACCAAAGAGATCGCTCTGCCGCTCCGGAACGGCAGAGCGATTTCTTAAGATTTTCTGAAGCTTTACGGAAAATGGTTGAACCGCGGTGCTATTTTCGATAAAATCAAACAGGTTACCATAAAACGTGCATAGGGGTGCGTTTGTCATGTTAGTCACGCTTCAGAAGTTCTGTCAGCTGCTCACCCTGCTGCTGGCGGTGCTTTACCTATATCAGGTGTTCTATGTGGTGGTCAGCCTGCTGCTGAGGAAACGGTCCGGCTACGGACCGGCCAAACGGCAGCATCGGTACGCCGCCGTCGTCTGTGCCCGAAATGAGGAGGGGGTCATCGGCGAGGTGATCGACTGCCTGAGAGATCAGAACTATCCCGCCCACTTGCTGGACGTCTATGTGGTGGCGGACAATTGCACCGACCGCACCGCCAAGGTGGCCGCCGTCCACGGCGCCCGGGTGTACGAACGGTTTGACAGCGTGAAAGTGGGCAAGGGCTGGGCCATGGACTGGCTGTTCCGCCGTCTGGCGGACGAGGGACTGGCGGAGGATTACGAGGGTTACCTCATCTTCGACGCGGATAATCTGGTGGACCGGAACTTTGTCTCGGAGATGAACGCCGTGTTCGACACCGGGAAGTACGACGCCATCACCTGCTACCGCAACTCCAAGAACTACGCCTCCAACTGGATCTCCGCCGGCTACTCCCTGTGGTTCCTCCGGGAGGCCCGGTTCCTGAACTTCCCCCGGATGCAACTGGGTACTGGCTGCGCGGTATCCGGGACCGGATACCTGATTTCCTCCCGGGTGATCCGGGAGGAAGGGGGCTGGCCCTTCCATCTACTCACGGAGGACATCGAATTCTCCGTGGACTGCGCGGTGAAAGGGAGAAAGATCGGCTACTGCGACAAGGCGGTGATCTACGACGAGCAGCCCACCGGCTTTGCCCAGTCCTGGCACCAGCGTATGCGGTGGTCCAAGGGAATCTACCAGGTGGCCGGTCGGTACTGGTGGACTCTGCTCAAGGGGTGTATTACCCGGAGGGGCGGGCGCTTCGCCTGCTTCGACATGCTCATGACGGTGGCTCCGGGGATGCTGCTCAGCCTGGCGATCTTTGGGTTCCAGGTGTTCATCATCTTCTCCGGCCTGACCCAGCCGCTGGCCGTATCCGCTCGGGTGTTCACCCAGACGCTGCAGTTCCTGGGACAAAATGCGCTCAGCTTCTATATCAGCTTGCTGCTCTATGGTGGAGTCACCCTGATCTCTGAATGGGGACAGATCGCCGCTCCGGCCTGGCGCAAGGCGGCTCTGCTGGTCCTGTTCCCCCTGTTCATGCTCACCTACATACCCATCTCCCTGGCGGCCCTGTTCTGCCGGGTGGAGTGGAAGCCCATCCGGCACCACTCCTCGGCCGCCCTGAACGGCCGGGCGCGGGCCTATCCCCGGCCCCAGCCTGTGCCCGAGCGGGCGGAACGCGCCCCCTGGGAGAATCGGACGCGCAAACCGTGAAAAAAGTACTTGCGTTGTCTGGAACAATATGCTATAATACTATCGTAAGTATGGTAGTTAGGAAGAGTGAGGCGCCCGCCTCACTCTTTCTTTTCGAAGAGCCGCTGGGGGCGGGGCACGTTCCAGCGGACGAGGGGAGAAGGAGGCGTTTGGCTGTGGCGAAGGTGATCGACACGGTAGCCGCCCTGGCCGCTCCGGTAGTGGAGCGGTGTGGCTGCACCTTGTGGGATGTGGAATATGTGAGAGAGGCGGGGGAGTGGTACCTGCGGGTCTACATCGACAAGGAGGGCGGCGTGTCCATTGACGACTGCGAGGCGGTGTCCCGACCCCTGTCTGACCTGCTGGACGAGGCCGATCCCATCCCCGAGGGCTATATTTTTGAGGTGTCCTCCGCCGGGCTGGACCGGGTGCTGCGCAAACCGGAGCACTTTGAAAAGTGCTTGGGCCAGCAGGTTGATGTAAAACTGTACCGGCCCCAGGCGGGGAGTAAGGAGTATACCGGCGCGCTAACCGGATACCAGGACGGGGACGTGCTGGTGGACGACAGGCGCTTTGAGAAGAAAGACGTGGCGCAGGTGCGCCTGCACGTTTCATTTTGAAGGAGTAATGGTCATGGCTAAGAAAAAAGTCGCCGCCAAGAGCACCGAGCTGGACGCTAAGGAATTTTTCGCCGCCATCTCGGACATCGAGCGGGAGAAGGGAATCCCCAAGTCGTATATGATCGAGAAGATTACCCAGGCGCTCATCGCCGCCTATAAGCGGGACCACGAGGGCATCACCGACAACGTGGTGGTGGATGCCAACGAGGAGAAGGGCGAGGTCCGCATGTACGTCAAGAAGGACGTGGTGGAGGCGGTGGACAATCCTCACACCGAGATCAGCCAGGCCGACGCCCAGAAGGCCCTGCCCCGGGCCCAGCTGGGGGACGTGCTGCGCATTGAGATCAAGCCCAAGAACTTCGGCCGTATCGCCGCCCAGACTGCCCGCCAGGTCATCATCCAGGGCATGCGGGAGGCGGAGCGGAGCATGGTGTTCGACGAGTTCTCCTCCAAGGAGCATGAGATCCTCACCGGCACCGTCACCCGGGTGGACGAGCGCACCGGCTCGGTGGCCATCCGCCTGAACTCCGGCGGGGAGTATACCGACGCCTTCCTGTCCGCCAACGAGCAGGTGAAAGGAGAGGCCATTCACGAGGGGGACCGGGTCCGGGTGTACGTGGTGGAGGTGCGCCGCACCACCCGGGGACCCCAGGTGCTCATCTCCCGCACCCATCCTGGCCTGGTCAAGCGGCTGTTTGAGCTGGAGGTGCCTGAAATTTATGACGGCACCGTGGAGATCAAGTCCGTAGCCCGCGAGG
>CAJLWS010000109.1 GCA_905210385.1 uncultured Eubacteriales bacterium
GAGAGCGCGGCCCGGCATGCCATCGCCCTGCATCGGGACCGGGCGGAGCAGCTGGCCCAGGAGCAGCTGCTGAACCTGTCCCTCTATGATGGGGAGGACAGGGACTACGAGCTGTGGCAGATGGCCAGCACCGTGGCCGCCATGAGCGCCGGCATGCTGCCGGAGGACACGGTGGGCTCCTACGGCTGCGATTTTTTCCCGGAGACGGGCCAGGCGGACTACCACTGGGCGGACGGCTTCTACACCCCTGCCGGGGATCCCATCCTGGGCAGCTGGCAGGACTTCCTCGTCGCCCGGACCTTCACCCCGGAGGAGTGGGAAGGGGAGGCGGAGATACCCAGCGGCCAGGTCATTGTGTACCTGGACCGGGAGAAGCTGACGGACACCGGGAGGCAGTACATCGGGGAGAGCGCCCGGCTGCAGATCCGCTTTGAACTGCGCCTCACCGGCGTGCTGGATGGGATCGAACTGGCCCCCACCCGGATCGACGCCATTCCCTGGGACTGGGAGGAGGGGGACGTCTTCCAGGAGGTCACCCTCTATGAGGACCCGGAGGCCGCCCCGGCGGGCGGGGAGACAGTCACCCTGTACGCCTCCACCTTCTCCCTGTGCTGCCCCCAGACTGGGCCCGATTTTGCCTATCAGGACCAGCGGTACGCCGGCGTCCAGGAGCTGCTCCGGGAGCAGGGGCCCTTCGGGTCCAGCACCTACTATACCGGGGTGAACTATGAGGGGGGGACGCTTCTCCTCCTCAGCATGGCGCCGGTGCGGGAGGTGGGGGAGAACGGGCTGGCCGGAGATGTGATCTGCTATGTGGCCAGCGCGGTGCAGACCGCCCCCTGGCGCACAGCGATAGGGGGGCTGTGGCCCACCTACCTGCGCACCTTTCTGCTGGCCCTGGCCTGCTTCCTTCTGCTGCGGCGGACCCTGCGCCGGAAGCTGCTGGACCCTGTCCGGCGGGTGAGCGCCAGCCTGAACCAGGGCTGGTCCTACCTGTTCGGCCTGGACCAGGGCCAGATGGCCTGGCGGGAGAGCCATGAGCTGGTGGAGGGGTACCAGCGGGCCCAAGGGGAGCTGCAGCGGAGAAAGGACGAGACCGCCCGGCTCACCGCCGCCCTGGACTATGCCAGACGGGCGGAGGACAACCGGCGGCAGATGACCTCCCACATCGCCCATGAGCTCAAGACCCCCCTGGCGGTGATCCACAGCTATGCCGAGGGGCTTCGGGAGCGCATCGCCGAGGGGAAGCGGGAGCAGTACCTGGACACCATCCTCTCCGAGACCGAGCGGATGGACGCCATGGTGTTGGAGATGCTGGACCTGTCCCGGCTGGAGGCGGGGCGGGTGAAGCTGACCCGGAGCCAGTTCTCCCTGGCCCAGCTCACCCGGGACACCTTTCAGCGGCTCCAGCGGGCAGTGGAGGCCAAGGAACTCCATGTGAGCTATATTTTTTCCGACGAGGGGCTGGTGACGGCGGACGAGGGCCGAATCGCCCAGGTGGTGGAGAACTTCGCCACCAACGCGGTGAAGTACACCCCGCCGGGCGGGCATATCCTGGTGCGCATCCAGCGGCAGCCCGGCCAGGTCCAGTTCCGGATGGAGAATGAGAGCCCGCCCCTCTCCCAGGAGGCGCTGGACAAGGTATGGGACACCTTCTACCGGGCAGATGAGGCCCGGGCCGGCGGCGGGACGGGGCTGGGCCTGGCCATCGCCCGGAGCATCGTTCAGCTCCACGGGGGCAAGTGCTCGGTGCGCAACACCAGGACCGGGGTGGAGTTCGGCTTCACCCTCTGACGGCCCGCCGGGGAAAGACGGAAAAATCCGGCCCGCGCCGGTTGACGGGGAGCGGGAGAGCGGGTAAACTGATGGGGACAATTCTTCCCATTGGGGAAAGGGAGCGCATGTGATGACCATAGAGATTGACCGGGAGAGCTGGCCCAGGCGGCGGCTGTATGAGCATTTCCGCCCCATGTCCGACCCCTTTTACGCCCTGACTTTTCCGGTGGATGTGACTCCGCTGCGGGCCTGGTGCGGGAGGAACGGGTGCTCCTTCTATCCCGCCCTGGTGTACGGGGTGACCCGGGCCATGGAGCGGGTGGACGCCTTCCTCTACAAGGATCGGGGCGGGGTGATCGTGAAGCACGACCGGCTGGTGCCCAGCTTCACGGACCTGAAGCCCGGAAGCGACCTGTTCCACATCGTCACCCTGGAGGCGGGGGATGACCCGGCCGGCTTCTGCCGCCGGGCCAAGGAGCAATCGGCCCGGCAGACGGAGTTTCTCGTTCCGGGGCCGTGGGCCCCGGACGAGCTGGTCTACTTCACCTGCCTGCCCTGGTTCCCTCTGAGCGCGCTGAAGAATGAGAAGGACGTAGATCCGGGGGACTCCATCCCCCGGGTGGCCTGGGGGCGCTGGCAGGAGGAGGGGGAGCGGACGGTGCTCCACCTCAGCTTGGAGCTGAACCACCGCCTGCTGGACGGCGTCCATGTGGGCAGGTTCTACCAGGCCCTCACGGCGTGGATGGGATCGCTCTGAGTCCCTCCGCGGTGGAGCGGGCGGACAGCCGGGCGCGAAAAAGACCGGGGGCGACGAGGCATGGGCGATATCCAGGGGAAGCCGGAGCTGGAGCAGGCCCATGCTCTTGGCGCATCTCTCCAGTAGATCAGGCGAATGGGAAGGCGCTCCAAATTCTGAGGAAGAGAATGGTTGACCGGACAGAGTGCGAAAGAAAGAATGGAGGAAGATCAGGCCCTGGTCAAACTGACCGGGGCCTGATCCTGCGAAAGAACCGGAAAACAAGCACTTGAGAAATTTCTTTTTCTATGATACACTGAACAAGGATCCCGCAGATCAGGGAAGCTGCGGGCCGGACTTTTATGAAATCAGCGAACCGGCAGCACCGGGGCTATGGCATGGCAACAGTTCCTCCCCTAGAGATCAAAACGGAAGGGAGCGTAAGGCGGGGTGTCCTGCCCAAAACTTTCATGAAAAAATTTCTCTTGGCGGTGAACCGGCTGTTTCCCCTGCCCGTTCATCCCTTCAATCTGCAGAATGAGGGGAAAGAGAGCTATGCCATGTGGCAGTATAAGCGGGGAGGCGACACCATCGCCTTTTACCGGGAGCGGTATACCACTCAGGAGATGTTTGAGGGTAAGACCGTGCTGGATGTGGGTTGCGGTGCCGGGGGCAAGACCATGTACTACGCCGCCCAGGGCGTGAAGCATATTGTGGGCATGGACATTGTGCCCCACTATAAAGAGGAGGCGGAGGCTTTGGCCCAGGAACTGGGCTACGCCGACCGATTCACCTTTGTGGTTGGGGACGCAGCCCATACCGATTTTCCCGACAACAGCTTCGACACCATTATCATGAACGACGCGATGGAGCATGTGGACCGCCCCGATCTGGTCCTGGCGGAGGTGCGGCGCATCCTAAAGCCTGGCGGACGGCTGTATGTGAATTTTCCGCCCTATTACCACCCTTTCGGAGCCCATCTGTCCGACCTGATTGGAATTCCCTGGGTCCATTTGTTCTTCTCGGAGGACACCCTGGTAGCCGCCTACAAGGAGCTGTGCAAAACGGTGCCTGACGGCGAGGAGCGCATCGCGTTCCGTATCTCCACTAACGAGCAGGGTAAAGAGTACTTTTCCTATATCAACCACATGACAATAAAGCGTTTTGACCGGCTGCGGGCCCAAGCGGGGATGAAGCAGGTGTATTACCGGGAGGTACCTTTGCGTGGATTCCTCTCTCCGCTTGCAAAGCTGCCAGTGCTGAAAGAGGCCTTTGTCAAGATGGTGGTATGTGTATTCGAGAAAGAATAGAGGGATAAGGTGCGGGATATACTTCCCGTGACAGCAGTCTTATCCTACACGGATGAAACGGATTATGCCGTTAAATTAATTAAGAAAAAAGGAGAAACTACGTATGAATGCAAAATTTTATATTTGCCGCCATTGCGGTAACATTGTAGAAATGGTACGGGATGCCAAGGTGCCTGTCATGTGCTGTGGCCAGAAGATGGAGCTGCTGGAGCCCAACACAGTGGAGGCCAGCGGCGAGAAGCAAAAGCCGGTCGTCACCGTCAGCGGGGATGCCGTCCATGTGGAAGTGGGGTCTGTAGCTCATCCCATGCTGGAGGAGCACTCGATCCAGTGGGTGTATCTGGAGACAGAGCATGGCGGGCAGCGCCGGAACCTGAAGCCCGGAGATGCCCCTGTGGCAGATTTCTCTCTCGGCGGCGAGAAGCCGGTGGCAGTGTATGCGTTCTGCGATCTGCACGGTCTGTGGATGACTGAACTGTAAAAAGCGGCAGCTCCATAGCAGGCAACTGTTGGCTGAGAAACCTGGGGAAGGAGCTAACGAGAGGGCAGGGAAATAAAGGCGCATGGGAAACGGGCGGAAAGCCTAGAAAACCGCACCCCATTTGTCGGACAGTATTGACATACTGAATGACAAATGGGGTGCTTTGCTACGCCGGAGCGAGGTTTGAACAAGATGGTTTTATCCGAATGAAAGAGATTGCAGAAACCATGTGGAGAGAAAACCCGAATGCAAATTTCGACTGGGTACAGTTTTCAGATTCAGATGTAGAAGAGCGGCTTAACGCCCGCTGGGTATTTTGATTACCGGGCAGTGGGGTATTGATAAAAAGGTATTCGGTTGGAAATCCGTTTCCAGAGCATGGTCAATCTGCCACGGCAATATGGGAAAACTGGGATCAATTGAAATACAACAGATAACGGCTTTGGAAAGTTCTGAAAAAAATGCACGTGTGCATTTGGAAAACCAAACCGCAACCCAGCGCCAGCGGTTGCGGCTTGGAAAGAAGCCGCGACAGAATGAGTAAGAGATGACTTTTGTAAAAAAGTCGCCGCGAACGATATAGCGTCCGCGGCGATGTGGTGGAGCCGAGGGGAGTCGAACCCCTGTCCGAAAGCATATTCACAGGAACTTCTCCGAGCGCAGACGGTCCGTTACATTCCCTCACTCAGGCGCAGGCCGACATACTCCTGAGATCAGTAGAGTCATCATGCGTGGCACGGTCAACTCTTTCCGTACGCACGGGCACCACTCATTTCACGCCCAAACCCGGCTCGTGGTCCTTCCGGGCAGGACGGCCGCATTAAGCAGCGGCGAGAACTACGTTACTATCGTCGTTCTTTAATTTATAAGTGCCCATTTTAAGGATGTTAGGCGCATCCGCTCGCTATTCCTGCTGCAACGCCCCCGTCGAAACCATTACGGCCCCTCGTCGGAGCAAGCTCCATACCGCTCCCCCCGCCGCTGTGCGGCAGGTGTCGCTCATTCCGCTGCTCCTCCTCTCCCCACCAAAACCGCTGACGCTGGGCTTTGGTGGGGTATCCTTTTTGCAAGCTTCATATCTCTCGCTTCCGCCTGGCGGCGAAAGCTCGATCATTCCGCTGTTCCTCCTCTCCAAAGTGGGACCGCTTATGCTGGGCCCCACTTTGGTTTTGAGAGCTTGGAAAGGCTGCCCGCGCTGCTCGCGACGGCTCGGACGCTGAAAGATGTCACGCCTCGCCTGCTCGCGACGCGCAGTTTCCCTCCATCTCGGGCTGGTCTGCGGGCCGCTGCGCGGCCCTCCGCTCG
>CAJLWS010000110.1 GCA_905210385.1 uncultured Eubacteriales bacterium
AAGGGGCGGCGGGTCTTCCCCCAGCGGATGACGGAGCACCATTGGTTGTACAGCTTGGGCAGATCCCGGTGGGAGTGGATAATGTTCTTATAGTGCTCGCAAAACAGGGTCTCGCTGGTGGGGTGGATGGCGTACCGCTCCTCCAGCTTTTCGCTGCCGCCATAGGTCACCCAAGCGCACTCGGGGGCAAAGCCCTCCACGTGATCCTTCTCCTTTTGGAGCAGACTCTCCGGGATGAGGGTGGGCAGATATACGTTCTCGTGTCCCAGCTTCTTGAACTCATCGTCCAGGATGCGCTGGATGTTCTCCCAGATGGCATAGCCGTAGGGCCGGTAGATGAACATGCCCTTGATGGAGGAGTAGTCGATGAGCTCTGCCTTCCGGCACACGTCCGTGTACCATTGGGCGAAGTCCACCTCCATATCGGTGATCTGGCTGACCTGCTTGCTTTTCTCTTGTGCCATATTCCTTCATTCCTTTGGCGGCCATCCCGTTCCAGCGCCGGATTCTTTGGACGGCAAGGCGGGGGCGCATTTTCTGTGAGTTTTTATTGTATTGCCAAAGAGATGGAAAGTCAAGAGAAAGCGCGAGATTCTCCGCTTTTTTCATCCCATGCCACATATGGGCTGGTCAGGATCGCGCCTAGCCGACCTCAGAGCAAATCGCCCTCACTAAAATGTCAAAAACAGGCGAATGAATTCAAAAAATATATTCACACCGCACAAAAGCCGAAATGCGAAATTGGGCACTGCGCCAAAATTTTTCCGCAGGACAGAAAAATGCTACATCATGATTGACAAAACAAGCTCTGAATGGTATTCTCATTTTGCAGAGGGATGTAATCGTTTACAGTAATCGTTTACATGTTCAGGGGGTTGTTATGGGCGCGTCCACCATTTCACAGGTAGCAAAGCAGGCGGGCGTCTCTGTGGCAACCGTATCCCGCGTGATCAACCAGAGCGGAACGGTCACGCCGGAGACGGCGAAGAAGGTGATGGACGCCATCCGGCAGCTGGGGTACCAGCCCAACATCTGGGGGCGGAACCTGCGCCGGGGGGAGAGCCGGGTGGTGCTGCTCCTGGTGCCCAACGTGACCAACCCCTACTACGCCCCCATCATTGCCGGGGCGGAGGACGCGCTGGGGGCAGAGGGGTACAGCATGATGCTGTGCCTGACCAACAACGCGGACCGGGCCAGGCAGGAGTTCTTCCTGGAGTTCATGCGGGACGGGCGGGCGGACGGCGCGATCCTGATCGGCGCGTCCGACCACGATCCCGGGGTGGTCCAGGTGGCGGAGGAGTACCATCTGGTCCAGTGCTGTGAGTACTGCGACAGCCCGGCGGTGAGCCGGGTCTCTGTGGATAACTTTGAGGCGGCCCGGCAGGCGGTGGCCTGGCTGCTGGAGCTGGGGCACACCCGGATCGCCTTCATGGGGGCGGACAACCGGTTCATCTCCAGCCGCTGCCGCCGGGACGGATACCGGGCGGCCCTCCAGGCGTGGGGGCTCTCCCTGCGGGAGGAGGATGAGGTGCTGGCCAGCGGGGACTACACCTTCACCTCCGGCGTCCAGGCTGCCAGGCGGCTGCTGGACCGGGAGGACCGGCCCACCGCCCTGTTCTGCATCTCCGACGTGCTGGCTCTGGGCGCCCTCCAGGCGGCCCGGGAGCTGGGTCTTCGGGTGCCCGAGGACCTGTCGGTGGTGGGGTTTGACGACGTGGAGTACGCCGTCATGTTCCAGCCCCATCTGACCACCATCCGCCAGCCGTGCTACGCCCTGGGGCACACGGCGGGGGAGATGCTGCTGCGGCAGATCCAGGGCGGCCCGGGGGGACAGCCGCGGTCCCTGCCTCATCAGCTGATCGAGCGGGATTCCACGGCCCAGTGCCGTTGAATCATAGAATGAGAAGAACTGAATGAAACAAGGAGGAAACGCGAATGAAGTTCAAGAAATTGGCCGCCATGCTGCTGGCCGGCACCATGGCCCTGTCTCTTGCCGCCTGCGGCGGGGACACCACCACGTCCGAGAACCCCGCCAGCGACCCTGGCACCACCAGTGAGGAACCCACCACCAGCGAGGAGCCCGGCGGCGGCGACGAGGTCTTTAAGATCGGCATTCTGGCCCCCGACGCCACCCACGGCTGGTCCTCCGGCGTGGCCTACTTCGCCGAGCAGCGCTGCCAGGAGCTGGCCGACGAGGGGCTGATCGAGTACCGGGTGTCCACCAGCGGCGACGGCGCCGAGATGACCACCCAGCTGGACGAGCTGAAGACCTGGGGCGCCGACGCCATCGTGGCCTTCCCCCAGTGGACGGGCATGGAGGTGCCCATCCAGCAGGCCATTGAAGAGGGCATCACCGTGGTGAACTTCGACATCGAGATCGACGCCGAGGGCATCTACCGCGTGGCCGGCGACAACTACGACATGGGCTACCAGAGCGCCCAGTACATCGTGGACAAGATCGGCACCGAGGGCACCGTGGTCATCCTGGACGTGCCCACCTCCGGCTCCGTGGCCGAGCTGCGCAAGCAGGGCTTCCTGGAGCACCTGGCTGAGCTGGCCCCCGACATGGAGACCATCGAGTACGCCACTGAGTTCACCCGCGAGGCCGGCCTGGCCGACATGGCGGACATCCTGACCGCCAATTCCCACATTGACGCGGTGTTCTCCATGGACGACGAGACCTCCATCGGCGCGCTCCAGGCCATCCGCGACGCCGGCCGCACCGACATCCAGGTCATCACCGGTGGCGGCGGCGCCCAGGAGTGGTTCAACATGATGCTGGACGACGCCAACCAGGACATCTGGCTGCAGAGCGCCACCTACTCCCCCATCATGGTGCAGGACGCGGTGGACATGGCGCTGGACATCCTCCAGGGCAACACCCCTGAGGAGTCCGTGATGATCATTCCCACCACCATCATCGACCGCACCAACGCCGGCGAGTACCTGGACGAGAGCGCTCCCTACTAATTGAAGCAACCGAACGCAAGGGGCTATGGCAAGCGCCATAGCCCCTTTTCGGAAGAATGAGAAACGGATGTGATCCCATGAATCTGGAGATGCGCGGCATCTATAAATCCTTCGGCGCCAACAACGTGCTGAAGAATGTGGACTTCTCCCTGAACGGGGGAGAGATCTGCGCCCTTCTGGGGGAGAACGGCGCAGGCAAGTCCACCCTGATGAACATTCTGGGCGGGGTGCTGGCCGCGGACCGGGGGGAGATCCGGCTGGACGGGAAGCCGGTCCAGTTCCAGAAGCCCTCCGACTCCCTCCACGCGGGCATCGCCTTCATCCACCAGGAGCTGAGCCTCATCAACGACCTGGCGATCTATGAGAACATGTTCATCGGCCGGGAGCTGAAGACCAAAAGCGGCCTTCTGGACGCCCGGACCATGCAGGAAAAGACCCAGGAGGTGTTCGACCGGCTGGGGCTGAACCTGAATCCGAGGATGATGGTTCGGGACCTGGACACCTCCTACAAACAAATCGTGGAAATTTCACGCGCCATGATGCGGGAGGCCTCCATCATCATCATGGATGAGCCCACCACCTCTCTGACCGACCCGGAGATCGAGCGCGTGTTTGATATGATGCGGATGCTCAAGTCCCAGGGGGTAGGGATCGTCTTCATCTCCCACAAGCTGAAGGAGGTCCTGGAGATCTGCGATCGCTACACCGTGCTCCGGGACGGGAACATGGTGGCCTCCGGCCCGGTCTGCGAGGTCACCACCGAGGACCTGGCCCGGTTCATGGTGGGCCATGACGTGCGCACGGAGCGCCTGCGCCGGGAGCACCAGCTGGGCGGTGAGGTCATTCGGGGAGAGGGGCTGAGCGACGGCGTCCACTTCCGGGACATCTCCTTCTCCGTCCGGGCCGGCGAGGTGCTGGGGGTCACCGGACTGCTGGGGGACGGACGCAGCGAGCTGTTCCAGGCGGTGTTCGGGGCCGCCCCCTATACCGGAAAGCTCTTCGTGGAGGGCAAGGAGGTCCATGTATCCAGCACGCCCCAGGCCATCAAGCTGGGTATCGGCTATGTGCCCCGGAACCGGAAGGAGAACGGAATCTTCAAGGACATGGACATCGTGGAGAACGGCTCCATGGTCACCCTGTTCCGGCTGGTCAAAGGCCTGCTGCTGGACATCGGCAAACGGGACGCGGAGTTTGACCGACAGGTGGAGGATCTGAGCATCAAGATGGGGAGGAAGACCGATCTGATCACCAGCCTGTCCGGCGGCAACCAGCAGAAGGTGGTGCTGGCCAAGTGGCTGTCCGCCCACCCCAAGGTGCTCATCCTGGACAATCCCACCCAGGGCGTGGACGTGGGGGCCAAGGAGGAGATCTACGACATCATCCTCCGGCTGGCGAGTGAGGGCGTGGCCATCATCGTGCTGTCCAGCGAGGCCCAGGAGATCATCCGGGTGTGTGACCGGGCCCTGGTCCTGTACCACGGGCAGTTTCAGGGCAAGGTGTCCGGCGAGGAGATGAACGAGCAGACCATCATGCACCTGGCTACCGGTGGCGCCACTGCAAATCAGATAGAGGAGTAAGCGACTATGGAAAAGAAACAAGCGTTAACCAAGCCCGCAGGCAACGGCCTGGTGGAGGCCTGGAAGCGGAACCCGCTGGTGAGCACCGGGCTGGTGCTGGTTTTGATGATCATCGTCCAGACCGGGATCATGATCGCCAACTTTGACGGGGACGGCGTGGGGGCGCTGCTGCTGTCCCTGCTGACCAACTGGCTGAACATCCTGCGCAACAACGCCCCCGTGGGCATCATCGCCCTGGGCATGACCCTGGCCATCATCTCCGGCGGCATCGACCTGTCCGTGGGCTCTACCCTGGTGGCGGTGGGCGCCCTGGTGATGATGCTGGTGGACGGCGGCGTCAACGGTTTCCTGGCCGGCTTGGGCATCACCGGCGTGCCCGCGTATCTCATCGCCATTGTGGTGGGCGTCGCCTTCGGCGCCCTGCTGGGCTGGCTCAACGGCGTGCTCATCGCCCACGGCAAGATCCCGCCCTTCATCGCCACCCTGGGCACCATGCAGATCTTCCGCTCGGTCACCCAGCAGCTGACCCAGCACGCCAATCCCTCTGTGCCCAGCGGCTTCCTGCAGATCTCCAACTTCCGCATCGGCACCTTCTACATCATGCCCATCATCTACTGGGCGATCCTGGCGGTCATCCTGTACATCATTTCCAAGCGCACCGCTTTTGGCCGGCATGTGTTCGCCGTGGGCTCCAACATCCGCACCGCCCGGCTGTCCGGCATCAACGTGAACCGGGTCAAGCGCTGCGTGTACATGATCACCGGCATCCTGGTGGCCCTGGCCGCCATCATCCAGGTGTCCCGCATCGGCTCCATGGACTACGCCAGCGCGGGCAGCGGCTATGAGATGGACGCCATCGCCGCCGTCATCGTGGGCGGCACCAGCATGGCCGGCGGCAAGGGCTCCATCGTGGGCACGGTGCTGGGCATGCTCATCATCGGCGTGATGAACAATCTGCTGA
>CAJLWS010000111.1 GCA_905210385.1 uncultured Eubacteriales bacterium
GCACCCGCCGGCAAAGAGGCAGAGGAATCCAGACGGAATCTCTCCTATCTCATCACTCCTATCTGAAAAAGAGCGGGCTTTTGCCTACTTTTCTCCCGTGAGAAAAGTAGGTCGGCCCTCAGGCCGAAACCTGAGACGCCCCCGGCGGGGAAAGATCCGCTTCCCTTTTCCCAAAAAATCAGGTATAATAGCCGGGAAGAAACTCCCCGAGGTGATTGCCATGGCCGCCATGAAGCGACCCACTCTGAAGATCTCCTATAACGCGCCGGTGTCCCTCACCTTCGCCCTGCTGGCCCTGGCCGCCCTCATCCTGGGTAACGTCACCGACGGCTGGACCACCGTCCACCTGTTCTCCGTCTACCGCTGCTCCCTGGCCGACCCCCTGGCCTGGCTCCGCTTCTTCGGCCATGTGCTGGGCCACAGCGGCTACGCCCACTACATCGGCAACATCGTGCTCATCCTGGTGCTGGGCCCCAACCTGGAGGACCGGTTCGGCAGCTGGAACGTGCTGTGGGCCATCCTGTTCACTGCCCTGGTGTCCGGCGTCATCCAGTTCGCCTTCTTCCCCGGCACCGCCCTGCTGGGCGCCTCGGGCATCGTGTTCATGATGATCCTGCTCTCCTCCTTCGGCGGGGTGCGCAACGGGGTCATCCCCACCACCCTGATCTTAGTGGCGGTATTCTACCTGGGGGGCGAGCTGTGGGACGCCATCTTTGTGGACGACAACGTCTCCCAGCTCACCCACATCGTGGGCGGTCTGTGCGGAACCTTCCTGGGCTTCGCCCTGTCGGGGAAGAAGCGCAGGTGAGCTCCCCCGAAACCGCAACCCTCACCCAGCCCCGCCGGGGGCTGGGTGTTTTCCTGCCTACCCCGCAGTAAACAATTTGTGAACAACCCTGCCTTCCCGTTGACAGCGGGGACAGAGATGGCTATTATATGTGAAGCAAATATATTTTGGAGGTGATCCTGTGCTCAGCCGAAGTCTCGCCGTTCTGGAAGCCTTCCAGCGTTTCAAGGGCAAGATGTCCCAACTGCTGGATCCCCTGGTCCAGGCCGAGGGGCTCACCCCACTCCAGGCCACGGTCCTGCTGCTGCTGGCCCAAGCCCAGGATGAGATCACTGTGGGCACTTTGAGTGAGCAAACCCATATGGGGCAGGCCAACACCTCTACCCTGTGTAAAAAGCTGGAGCGGGGCGGCTTCCTCGTCCGTTCCAGAAGCCTCAGGGATGAGCGGATCGTCACCCTGAACCTTACTGAACAGGGCCGGCAGACCCTGGACCGGGTGGAAGGCCGGATCTCACATTATTTTGAGCTGCTGGACCGCCTGCCGCCGTCTGTAGGTGAGGACATCCGCCGGGGCGCCCGGGCAGTGGAATATGCCATGGACTACCTGCAAAGCCAAATCGAAGGAGAACAATCCCAATGCTGAAGCTATCCCAGATCAAGAAGAGCTATGTCATGGGGGACAACACGGTGGAGGCCCTGCGGGGCATCGACTTGGAGTTCCGGGAAAACGAGTTCGTCTCCATCCTGGGCCCCTCGGGCTGCGGCAAGACCACAACCCTGAACATCATCGGCGGCCTGGACCGGTACACCAGCGGGGACCTCATCATCAACGGCCGCTCCACGAAGGAGTACACTGACCGGGACTGGGACACTTACCGCAACCACTCCATCGGCTTCGTCTTCCAAAGCTATAACCTGATTCCCCACCAGACAGTGCTGGCCAACGTGGAGCTGGCCCTTACCCTGTCGGGGGTGTCCAAGGCGGAGCGCCACCGCCGGGCCAAGGAGGCCCTGGAAAAGGTGGGCCTGGCCGACCAGATGAACAAGAAGCCCAACCAGATGTCCGGCGGCCAGATGCAGCGGGTGGCCATCGCCCGGGCGCTGATCAACGACCCGGACATCCTGCTGGCCGACGAACCCACGGGAGCCCTGGACAGCGAGACCTCGGTGCAGGTCATGGCTCTGCTCAAAGAGGTGGCCCGGGACCGGCTGGTCATCATGGTCACCCACAACCCGGAGCTGGCCGAGCAGTACTCCACCCGGATCATCAAGCTGAAGGACGGGCTGGTGACCGACGACTCCGCCCCCTATCACGCCGACGCCCAGCCCGCCGCCCCTGCCGGGGAAAAGCGGGTCCGCCAGGGCAAAGGGCGCAAGACCTCCATGTCCTTCCTCACCGCCCTGTCTCTGTCCCTGAACAATCTGATGACCAAGAAGGGCCGCACTGTCCTCACCAGCTTCGCCGGCTCCATCGGCATCATCGGCATCGCACTGATCCTGGCCCTCTCCTCCGGCATCAACGCCTATATTAACCAGGTGCAGGAGGACACCTTGTCCAGCTACCCAATCACCATCCAGGCTGAGAGCGTGGACATGACCGCCATGCTCACCTCCCTCATGGGGGCGGGCCACGACGGGGATTCGGAGGAGCTGGCAAACCGGGAGGAGGACCGGATCTATTCCTCCACCGTCATGTACGACTTGATGGACTCCATGCTCAACGCCGAGACGGTAACCAACAACCTGGCAGCCTTCAAGGAGTATCTGGACGCGGGGGGCGGGGGCATCGCCGACCTGGCCGCCATCCGGTACGGCTATAACTTCCAGTTTGACATCTACAACGAGGACGCCGGCGGAAATATCGTCAAAAGCGATGTGATAAGCCTGATGCAGGAGGCCATGGCCACCATGTACGGCGGGGATTACTCCTCCTACTTTGACTCCATGGGCTCCCTGTATGAAAATCTGAACGTGTGGGATGAGCTCATGCCCGGGGAGGACGGGGCGCTCATCGACTCCCAGGTAACGGACAGCTACGAACTGCTCTACGGCAGCTGGCCGGAGAATTATGACGAGGTCATCCTCTTCGTGGACGAGAACAACGAGATCTCCGACCTGATGCTCTACGCCCTGGGGCTGATGAGTCAGGAGGATATGGAGTCCTCCCTCACCGCCCTGCAGAACGGCCAGGAGGTGGACACCACCCCGGTCTCCTGGTCCTATGAGGAGCTGTGCCAGACCACCTTCAAGCTCATCCTCCCGGCGGAGTACTATCAGTATGATGAGCATACGAATACCTACGTGGACCTGTCCGCCACCCAGTCGGGCATTGAGCTGCTCTACAACAGCGCCGACGTGGGTATCCCCCTGAAGGTGGTGGGCATCGCCCGCCCCGGAGAGGACGCCTCCCTTACCTCTCCCATGACGGCGGGCAGCGTGGGCTACACCAGTGCCCTGACCAGCTATGCCATCCAGGCCACCCTGGAGTCCGACGTGGTCCAGGATCAGCTGGCCAACCCGGACACCGATGTGCTCACCGGCCTGCCCTTCCCCACCGGTGACGAGGTGGAACCCTCCGACGAGGAGAAGATCACGGACCTCACTGATTACCTTTCCGCCCTGACCGACGGGGAGAAGGCTGCCCTCTATGTGGACGCCGCCAGCCAGGCGGACGAGGCTTACGTGCAGCAGATTGTGGACCAACAGCTGGCCGGCCTCACCCGGGAGGACATCGTGGCCATGATTACCCAGCAGTACGCCGGTGAGATGGGGGTGGATGGAGACACCATCACCTCCTACATCGACGAGATGAGCGACGAGGAGCTCTTCGCCCAGGTGGAGGAGGCCATAGCTGCCCAGGTGCAGGAGCAGTATGCCCAGAGCGTGGAGGGTCAGATGGCCGCTCTGCCGGAGCAGCAGCTGGCTGCCCTGATGGACGCTGCCCTGGCCCAGGGTCCGGTGGCCGATCCCTCTGCCGGCGGCCTCACCCAGGCGCAGTTCCTCTACCTCTACGACACCTATATGCCTCCCACCCTGTCTGAGTCCACCTATGAGGACAACCTGGACCTGATGGGGTATGTGGACCTAAACAGCCCGGATACCATCAGCCTGTATGCCGACACCTTCGCGGACAAGGACGAGATCGCCCAGCTCATCGACCAGTACAACGCCGGTGTGGCCAACGAGGAGGACGAGATCACCTACACCGACTACGTGGCCCTGCTCATGAGCTCCATCACCGACATCATCAGCGGCATCAGCTACCTGCTCATCGCCTTCGTGTCCATTTCCCTGGTGGTGTCCTCCATCATGATCGGCATCATCACCTATATCTCTGTGCTGGAGCGCACCAAGGAGATCGGCATCCTCCGGGCGGTGGGCGCCTCCAAGCGGGACATCTCCCGGGTGTTCAACGCCGAGACCCTCATCGTAGGGCTGGCCGCCGGCCTGATCGGCATCGGCGTCACCCTGCTGCTTACCATCCCCATCAACGCCATTCTGCTCCACCTCACCGGCCTGGTTGGCCTGAACGCCGCCCTGCCGGTGGCGGGAGGGGTCATCCTGGTGGCCATCAGCGCCGGGCTGACCATCATCGCCGGGCTGATCCCCGCCCGGGTGGCCGCCCGGAAGGACCCGGTGGAGGCTTTACGCAGCGAGTGAGCCCCGCCTCTTCCCACAAGCCAAACCCCCAGAACTGCCGCCCGCCCGGGCGGCAGTCCTATTTTCCCCCGCTCTGGATCCCTCTTTCTGAAGCAAATCTTAAAGAAATCTTTATCTTTCATCTATCGCTTTTTTCAGACTTTCTGATAGGATAGGGTATAGCAATAGGAGCGTGATTTCCCATGTCGAAACCCAACGCAGCAGCAGCCCTGCGGGAAGGCCAGCTGACTGCCGCAAAGCAAATTACCCTGTTCCGCCTGTTCTGGCTGTTCCTGCTCTCCAGCTTCCTGGGCGACCTCATTGAGGTGGCTTTCTGGGCCCTCACCCGGGGGGAGCTGGTCAGCCGCAGCAGCCTGCTCTGGGGCCCGTTCAGCCTGGTGTGGGGGCTGGGGGCCGTGGTACTTACTCTGGCCCTCCACCCGCTGCAGACCCAAAACAGCCTGGTGCTGTTCGTCGCCGGTTCCCTGCTGGGGGGCGGCTATGAATACCTGTGCTCTTGGTTCCAGGAATGGGCCTTCGGCGCCTATTTCTGGGACTACAGCCACCTGCCTTTCAACCTCAACGGCCGGATCAACCTGGTATTCTGCCTGTTCTGGGGGCTGGCGGCAGTCGCCTGGATCCGGGTGGTTCTCCCCTTGTTCTGCCTATGGATCGACCGGATCCAGAAGGGCCGCACCCGGGTGCTCACCGGCCTGCTCGCCGCCTTTCTCATCCTCAGCGCCACGGCCTCCGCCGCCGCCCTCGTGCGCATGAACCAGCGGCAGCAGGACATCCCCGCCTCCAACCCCGTGCAGGTGTTCCTGGACGAGCATTTCCCGGATCAGCGACTGCGCGACCGGTACCCGTATATGGGGCTGACCGGAGGGAACTCCTCCGGTCGGTGAGTCCCGTGTCGGGTTTGGATTCAGGCAGCCTCCCCGTGCAAAAAGCGCCGGACTCTCACGAGTCCGGC
>CAJLWS010000112.1 GCA_905210385.1 uncultured Eubacteriales bacterium
CATCGGCCACTGGCCGATGGGGGATGTTTTGCATGGAAGGGGGGATTTTTATTCCACAGTGATCTCCCGGGTGGTGGGGATGATGCACACATAGCTCTTGCCTGCTCCCAGGGACAGGGGCTGGCCGTCCTGGGTGAAGTAGCGCAGCTGGTCCTGGGCCCCGCCCTTGGACCAGGTGATGGGGATGAGCTGACCGCCGCAGGCGTACCACCCCTCTCCCTCGGACAGGTCCACGCTCAGCCGTCCGTCATTGTCCACCACGGTGCAGGTGGTCTGGAGGATCAGCAGGTTGGTGACCCCCACCTGGGAGTTGTCGTTGCCGTCGAGGTAAGGTTCCCCATACTCCTCAGCTAGGTACAGGCCGGAGTCGCTGTCATAGCGGAACACCCCGGTCTTGTAGCTGGAGAAGGGGACGGTAACCACGCTGGCGTTCTCTCCTCCGGCGGGGGTGCCGTCGGCCAGGAAGGTCATCTCGTAGGTATATCTCTCTCGGTGAGCCCCCAAAACACCGTCCTCTGCCAGGATGGTGGAGATGGCCTCCCCTGAGGTGAGCAGGGAATGCTCGTAGGCGTAGTAGTGCCCTTCGATCCGCTCCCGGTCCCGCCAGAACATGCCATTGTCGGCATAGGAATAGACACCGTTTACCCCGTCCACGGTGACCGCACCCTGGCTCTGCTTGGCGGAGTAGAACTCGGGGCTGCCTCCAGCGTGGATATACACCGCATCGTGGCCCTGGGCCAGCTGCCAGTAGTACAGCCGGGCGGAGCGCACCGCGCCGATGAGACCTACCTGGGAGGGGTCCTGATATACCGCCAGCATCCGGGTGATCCCTCCTTCTGCCAGTACCTCGTAGATAATGTCTGCCTGGCCGTTGCCCTGCTGGGGCAGGGCCTGCTGCAGGTTGTTGAGCATGACGGCCACCGGCTTGATGCCGGACAGGTCGGTCTCGCAGGGCAGGCCGGTGAGGGGGTTGGTGAAGGTGGGGGTGGGCTCAGGCGTGGGAGTGGGCTGAACGGTGACTTGGGGGGAACCTGAGGGCTCCGGTGTGGGCAGCGGTCCGTCCCCGGCTGCGTGGCAGCCGGCCAGGAGCAGCAGGATGAACAGGATAGTCAGAAGGGCAGTGACGCGTCTCATGGCAATCGCCTCCTCAGTGATTGACACCAGTATACCAAGTTTGTCGAGAAGTGTAAACCTGGGTCGAAGAAATTTCGGGATTGCAATCCAAAGCCGGGTTGGATATAATCATATGCTGAACATGGAACTTCAGGTCAGGACTCCGGAATGCGGCGAGGGGGAAAAGTGCATGGAGAACATCCACCGGGTAGCGGCGGTCCACGATCTATCCTGCTTTGGGCGGTGCTCCCTGGCGGTAATCCTGCCGGTGCTGTCCGCTATGGGCGTTCAGGCCTGTCCTTTGCCCACGGCAGTGCTCTCCACCCACACTGGAGGATTCGGCCCTGTGGCGCGTACGGAGCTGGCCGGGCAGCTGCGGGGGACGTTAGAGCACTGGGAGGGGCTGGGCCTCACCTTTGACGGGGTGTACACCGGCTACCTCTCCTCCCCAGAGCAGGCTCGGCTGGCCCTGGAGGCGGTGGAGCGGCTGAAGAAGCCGGGCGGGCTGGCCCTGGTGGATCCGGTGCTGGGGGATAATGGGCGGCTGTACCGCTCCGTCACCCCGGAGCTGGTGGCCGCCATGAGGGAGCTGTGCCGGAGGGTCGATGTAATTACCCCCAACCTGACCGAGGCGGCGGCATTGCTGGAGTGTGAACTGGAGGGACTGCCGGAGGATGGACGGGAGCTGGCCCGCCTGCTGTCCGCAGGGGGGATGCGCAGCGTGGTGGTCACCGGGGTGTCCCCGAAGCCCGGGACCGTTGGGGCGGCCTGGTATGACCGGGGGAACGGCCGGGCGGGCTGCTGGGCCGGAGAGAAGATCCCAGGAGAGTACCCGGGCACCGGCGACCTGTTTTCCTCGGTGTTGACCGGCAGCCTGATCTGCGGAGATAGCCTGGAATCCGGCGCAGTCCGGGCGGCGGACTTTGTCCGGCGGTGCGCGGCCCACACCCGGGACCTGGGTGCCCCAGCCCGGGAGGGCGTGGCCTTCGAACCCCTGCTGGGGTGGCTGATTCCCTGAGGGCGGGCCCGTTCCTTTCCTATGCAGGAGGGGGACGGGCTATGACCGATCTGGGACTTGCGAGGATAAGATGCGGTGGCTTGACTTCAACCGGGACGGAGAGATTTGTCCCGCCGAGACTGATGGATAGGAGCGCGTAATCATGGATGAAACGGTACCCTTATTCCAACAGGTGTTGGGACCGCTGGGGCTGGATGTGGTTCCGGCGGAGGAGCATACCTTCGAAGAACTGGTAGAGGCCTACCGCCTCCGGCTGAGGCCGGAAGGAGAGGGGCCTGTGCACATCAACTGCATGATCACCATGGCCGAGTGCCGGGCCGCCATGCTGGCAGCGTCGGAGAGCGGACTGCCCGCCCCCTGGGTGTCCTGGGCCTGTGATGAGGACGGGGAGTCGGTGACGAGAGTGCACATGCTGGCTGCCCTGTTCGTGGCGGAGGGCATGGGGGCGGCGGCCTTCGGCCTGAACTGCCGGCCAAAGCTGGCGAGAGGCCTGCTGGCGCAGCTTGCGGGTTACGCCCGGATTCCGCTGTTTTTCTGCTGGGATGGAGAGATTGTCTTGTATCCCTATGCGCCTGGCCCTCAGGACCCGGATGTGATTCCCTGCGCCAATAGTACCGCCCCCTGCTTCCTCACCCGGACCATCGACGTGGGGGAGGAGCTGGAGTGCGGGCCAGACCTGCTGGAGGACATCATCCAGGCAGAGGACGACCCGGTGGGGGCGGTGAAGATCGCCATTCTGGACCGGGATGACGTGGACATCTTCGCCCAGCACCAGTATGCCGTGCGCAAGGCCCTGTGCCTGTGGTCCGACGTGCCCGAGCTGCTGGAGGCGGCCCTGCGGGTGTACCAGGGCCGGGCGTTTTACGACGGAACCGGCGAGCTGGAGCCGGAAGAACTGGACCGGCTGAGCCGGAAGTATGGCCTGATCGTGCTCTGAAAGAAAAATCAAAGTTTTTAGCGGAAAGTACTTGACTGTCAAGTCTCTTGATGCCTTATCCTGACAGGAAAGAGAGCCCCCGCGGGCGGGGAAAGGAGACTGAGCTATGACCATCAAGGAGCTGGAGGTGCGCACGGGAATGGTGCGGGCCAATATCCGGTATTATGAAGAAGAGGGGCTGCTCTCCCCCCGGCGGCTGGACAACGGCTACCGGGACTACGCCGAGGAGGACGTGCGCACCCTGGAGAAGATCAAGCTGCTGCGCTCCCTCCAGCTGGACATCGGCACCATCCGGCTGCTCCAGCAGGGAAAGCTCACCCTGAAGCAGGCCATGTTCGGCCAGCTCAACCGGAAGGTGGAGCGGGAGGGCTATCGCGGGCAGGGGGAGGTTCTGGAGGCCGTAGGAGAGAACTCGCGGTTCCGCCGCACGGTGACCCTGACCTTAGACAGGAGTGAAACACAGTGATATTATCCATTGACGAAGTGAACGACATTTTGGACCAGGCGGTGGAGGCCTACCCGGAGGAGCTGTTCCAGGAGCTCAACGGGGGCATCCTGCTGCTGGAGGACGCGATGCCTGACCCGGAGGCGGGGGAGGATATCTACATCATGGGGGAGTACTGCTGGGACGAGATGGGGCGGTACATCAACCTGTACTACGGATCCTTTGCCGCGGTGCTCTCCGACGAGTCCCGCCAGGTGTGGGAGGAGGAGCTGCGCTTCACCTTGCGCCACGAGCTGACCCACCATGTAGAGGGGCTGGCGGGGGAGCGCAGCCTGGAGCACAAGGACTCCGCGCAGCTGGAGGCCTTCCGCCGGGGGGAGGACTGGCCCCAGGAAGGGGAGGAATAGCCCTTGCGGAACGGGTCGGGAAATGGTATAATATCTCCCGAATTTCAGGAAGGAGATCATCGCGATGCAGACCATTTCTTATCAGCCCAAGGGCGTTTGCTCCCGCCATATGGAGATCGATGTGGACAACGGCGTCATCCAGGCCGTGCGGATTGAGGGAGGATGCAGCGGCAACCTCCAGGGAATCGCGTCCCTGCTGGTGGGCATGACCCCGGAGGAGGCGGCGCGCCGTATGGAGGGCATCCACTGCGGAGCCAAAGCCACCTCCTGCCCCGACCAGCTGGCCCAAGCTTTGAAGAGCGGCCAATAATCAGCCTGACACAGCAAACGCCCACCGGTGAAAACCGGTGGGCGTTTGACATTGCATTACAGGTGTTTGACGTACCGCAGATCCACGCAGACGGCGTCCGGGGGGAAGGGAATATCCGCGTGGGTGCCGTCCCAGGCAAAGCCGTGGCGGGCGTAGAAGCGCCTGGCCTTTTCGTTCTCCCGGAGGACGAAGACAAAGGCGTTTTGGTGGCCGGCTGCCTTCAGGCGGTTCACTGCCTCCTCGAAGAGGAGCCCGCCGTAGCCCTTCCCCCGCTCTGCCGGGTGTGTGTAAAAGGAGATGATCTCCCCCCAGCCCTGGTAAGCGTCGTTGGGAAAGGAAGAGGGCTGTCCGGCGTTGAGGTTTTTCGTCCGGGCGGGGCCGTAGTTGACGCAGGCCACCGGAGTGCTGTCCCGGTACAGGAGCAGGCCGCGGCAGCGCCCGGTTTGGTAATCTTCCCGGAACTGGTTCACCCAGCGCGTATCGGTGATCTCCCGGGCCATGTACTCGTCGGGCACATAGCCCACATAGGTGTCCCGCCAGCCCAGGGCATGGATGAGGGACATGGCGCGGAAGTGGTCCTCGATGGTGGCATCGACGAAGTAAAGGTTTTCTGGCAAGATCATCACATCCATGACATGGAATGGCGGGACACCTCGCGCCGGGTGGCGCGTACAAGTATTTTGCCCGCGGCAAGACCTTAACGCGGGTAAAATCTTGGCGCAAGGGCGAATTCACTTCGCCCGCGCAAGTCAAATCAATGGGATCCCCGCCCGGCGAAGCCGGGTGGGGCGTCCCGCCGGCCCAGGGCATGGATGAGGGACATGGCGCGGAAATGTTCCTCGGTGCAGGCATCCACAAAATGAAGATTTTCAGACATATTCATCACATCCATGACATGGGGGATCTTTTTCGTTTCGCCGAAGGGCGAAGGGCGCCGGTTCTCGCACCGGCGGGCGAGGTACTTTCTCTTACACCAGAGTTGTCATGCTGCGCCTGCTCACGACGCCCGGCTTCCCTCCGACTCGGACTGGTCTGCGGGCCGCTGTGCGGCCCTGCGCTCGTCCTCGCTGCGGTCCATCCGGGCTGTTCGCGACGGCTCCGCGCTTCTTTGAAAGTACCCAAAGAGCGTGTCCAGGGGGAGGGCCCCCTGGATA
>CAJLWS010000113.1 GCA_905210385.1 uncultured Eubacteriales bacterium
CCGCCGCTGGCCGCGAACGCAGACGGAACCATCATCAGCAGCATGGCAAGCGCCAATACCGCCGCAAGGAAACGCTTCTTCATACACAGTTCCTCTCCTTTTTCGGATTTGTACGCCGGGAGTGATGAATCGCTGCCCGAGGGCAGCGAGAGCTTTTTTGCGCAAAAAAGTCCGTCCTCTCCCGCGCTCCAACTCCCAGTTCCATGCCTTCATTGTACTACAAAAATTTATGCTCCGCAACCAGTATTTTCATTTTTCGGCACTTTTCCTGCCGTGGTCCCAGGCCAAAAAAGCGCCGCCTCCCCGGAAGGAGGCGGAACACAATCGCGCTATAGCAGACCGCCCAGCCACTCGGCCAGAGGGACATACACGATGGGCAGAAACATGGCAGGTAACAGGTTGCCCACTTTGATCTTGCCCTTGCCCAGCTCCAGCATGTTGATGGCAATGGCCACAATGAGGGTACCTCCCACTGCAGTCATCTCCGTAATCACAGCGTCGGGAAGATAGGGCCCCACCCAGCCCGCCAGCAGGGTGATGCCCCCCTGGTAGATCAGCAGGGGGATAGCGGAAAATGCTACACCAACGCCCATGGCCGCAGCAAAAGAAATGGCAGTCACCCCGTCGATGACACCCTTGGAAATAATAATCTCATAGTTGTGGTTCAGCCCCGCCTCAATGGAGCCGGTAATGGCCATAGCCCCTACGCAGAACAGCAGGGCGGCATTGACGAATCCCTCGGTGAAGCGGCTGTTTCCCTCTCCCTTGAGCAGCTTGCCCCGGATTAGGTCCCCCGCCCCCTCCAGGCGGCGCTCGATATCGGCTGCATTACCCAGCACCGCCCCCACCACCATGCACACAATGACGCAAAGGGTGTTTTGGGTGCCCAGCATATTGCTCACCCCGATGCCCAGCACGCACAGCCCCAGGGCGTGGGTGAGGATGGACATCAGCCTCTGGGAGATCAGGTTTCGAAACAGTAGGCCCGCCGCACTCCCCGCAAGTACCAGAGCCACATTGATGAACGTCGCCAGCATGCGCGTGCCCCCCTCAGGCCTTATCCTGCGCGAAATAGGCCCGGGTCTGATCCGCGTTGCGCAGAATCTCCGCCTTCAATTCTTTCACTCCGGAGAATTTTCGCTCCGGTCGGAGCCGGGCGCAGAACTCCACCCGGATCTCCCGGCCGTATAGGTCGCCGTCATAGTCCAGAACCCAAGGCTCCACCGTTACCCGGCCGTCGTGGTCCACCGTGGGCCGCACTCCCACGTTCGTCACCGCAATGTAGCCCTGCTCCCTCACATGCACCCGGGTGGCGTAAACCCCAAAGGCCGGAGGCAAAATGCCCTCGGGCAGCACCAAGTTGGCGGTGGGAATGCCCAGCCGTCGGCCCAGCTGCTTACCGTGGACCACCTGACCGGAGAACACGTGGGGATGGCCCAAGAACCGGTTTGCCTGTTCCAGATTTCCGCCCTCCAGCAGCCCCCGGATATGGGTGGAGGAAACGGTGACGCCATCCAGCTCCACTTGGGGAACCACATCGCAGCCCAGGCCCAGCTGGCCGCACAGGTCCGCTAACCGTTCTGGAGTACCCTGCCCTCGATAGCCGAAACGGTGGTCATGGCCCACCACAACATGAACGGCATCAAAACGGCCCACCACGACCTCCTTGACGAATCGGTCCCAGGGCATCTCCATCATGGCCCGGTCGAAGGGCAGCACCTCTACCTCCCGGATCCCATAGTATTCCCTCATCAGCCACGCCCGGTCCTCCGGGGTATTCAGCAGAGGTACCGACGTCCCTGAAACCAACTCCCGGGGATGGCGGGCAAAGGTGAGGGCCGCTGGAACAGCGCCCCGCTCCCGCGCGGCCTGCGCCACCCGGCGCAGCAGTGCCCCGTGGCCCAGATGTACCCCGTCAAAGAAACCCAGGGCAATTGCTCTCTTGTTCTGATCCGTTGTAACCAATGCGCTTACACCTCGAAAAAACTCTTTACGGTCCGCAGCTGCCCATCCGCACTGCGGCAGACAGCCAAAAACTCTCCCTCAGGGCTGTACACCCGCCACGTCCCCTCCCTTGGAAAGGTGAACGCCGCACCGCTACGCACTCGTTTGGCTTGGGCTGCTGTAAGGGCAAGGGCAGGCAGATGGGCAAAACAGCTGTCCACCGGCCGCAGCAGACGGGATGGATCGGCAGCCTGCGTCACCTGATCCAGTGTTACCGCGTCGGCCAGCGTATATCCCGCAGCCATGGTGCGCCGCAAGCTACTCATACATCCGCCGCATCCCAGAGCCTGTCCAATGTCATGGCACAAAGTCCGCACATAGGTGCCCTTGGAACAACGCACCCGGAGGGTAAAATCCCTCCCGCAGTCTTGTCCCTCCACCTCCAGGCTGTAAATGGTGATCCGCCGGGGCTTTCGCTCCACCTCTTTGCCCTTCCGAGCCAGTTCATAGAGCTTTTTCCCGTTGATCTTCACCGCAGAGTACATGGGCGGGATCTGATCAATCTCTCCTACAAACTGCGGCAGCACCGCTTCCAGGTCTTCCCGGGAAGTGATTACAGGCTTACTTTCCAGCACGGAACCGGTGATATCCTGTGTGTCCGTAACCTGCCCCAGGCGCAGTCCGGCCAGATACTCCTTCTCCCCTCCGGCTGCGAATTCCACCGCCCGGGTAGCACGGCCTAAAAATATCGGCAATACTCCGGTGGCCATGGGATCCAGAGTACCGGCGTGGCCAATCCTCTTTTCGTGAAACACGCCCCTCAGCTTGGCGCACACATCCATAGAGGTCCACCCTTCCGGCTTATCTATGATGAGTATTCCGCTAGGCACACATACTCCTCCTCCCACCCGGGCCGCCGGGCCCCGCAAGGCGGGGCGGCACAATGCGCCGTACCAGTTCCTTATCCCTTGCCAAGTCTTGACACAGCGGATTGGATGTCCACGCCAGGCGCTCAGTTCTGCGATTCCCCTATCTGGGCATCCATGGCTTCCACGATGGCCTGCTCTGCCTCTGTCACACTGCCGTACACCGTACAGCCGGCCGCAGCCCTGTGTCCGCCCCCTCCCAGCCGGGCGCACACGGCGCTGGCATTTAGATCGGCAGCGGTCCGCAGGGAAATCTTACATTCCCCCGGTCTCAGCTCCCGAATGGTGGCGGAGTGGCGCACTCCCTCCACCTGACCAATAAAGGCGGCAATATCCTCCGCATCATCATCGGTAGCCTGGACCTGAGCCATCATATCCAGGGAGATGGGGGCCACTGCCACAGATCCGTTTTGATACAGCGTCATATTCTGCAGAATCAGCCCCTCCAGCCGCATCCGGGCCAGAGACTTAGTCCGAAAATGCTTCTTGTTCAGCCGGCGGAAGTCCGCTCCCGCTGCGATCAGTTTCTCCGCCACCCGGTGGGTATTGGCCGTCACATTGGAGTAGACAAAGCACCCGGTATCCGTGGACACCGCCACATACAGCAGGGTGGCCACCTTCTCATTCAGTCCGCCCAGCTCCACCGCCAACTCGTACAGCAGTTCGCCACAGGCTGCCTTATCCGCCTCCACCCAGGTCTCCCGGGCGAAAAACTCCTGGGACGGATGATGATCAATGGCCAGATCAATCCACTTCAGGTAAGGTCCGGCATTGTCCGGCAGTAGGCCCTCTGAGGCCACATCCACGCTCACCACAGTGGCGGGTACAAAATCCTCCGGGGCGTACCTTCCCTCCAGATACTCCTGAAAGATCCGGGTAGCGTCCAGGCTTTCCAGAAGCCAGGCAGTCTTCCCCATTCCCCTCAGCAGCTCCATCAGTGCGGCGGCACAGCCCACAGTATCTCCGTCCGGCCGCTTGTGGGTCAGGATCAGATAGTTGTCCCGCTTCCGCAGGAACCGGGCGGTTTCCTTGCAGTTCATGGATTAATCCTCCTCGTCATCCAGCACGATGTGTTCGTTAGCCGGATTAGCCGGTTTGACCACGTTGGGATCCCGGAGCATTTCCAGGATGTGAGCACCATGGCGGATGGAGTCATCCTCCTCAAAAATCAGCTCCGGCGTGTAGCGTAGGTTCAACCTGCGGCCCAGCTCCCGGCGCAGATAGCCCGCAGCGGACTTCAATCCCTTGACCACCTGGGCCGCCGAGGACTTGTCCAGCATGGACACATGGACCTTGGCATAGCGCAGATCTGCGGTGGTCTCCACCCCGGTGACTGAGATCATCCCCGTCACCCGGGGGTCCTTCACCGTGGGGATGAGGGCAGCCAGCTCCCGCTGGATCTCCTCATTGATGCGTCCGATTCGATTGCTTGGCATAGTTCGTTCTCCTTTCCGGGCAGCGGTCTGCCCGAGGGTTTCCCATCAGATCGTGACCGTCAGCCTGCACTGGCCGGGACAGTCCCGTTCCATGGGCAGGGAACACAGTTGCTCCAACGTGTCCAGAGCCAGATCAGCCAGCTCCCCCTGAAAGTGGGGTATCCGATCCTCCCGGTCCACCCCCACCCACAGGTTCCATAGCTCTACCCGCTCCCCTGGGCGGCAGTGGTCGGCCAGATAGGCCCGCAGAGCGTCCACATCCTCCTGCGTGACCTCCAGATCCAGCTCATACTGGAACGGTTTCAGCTCCACCCCCAGCTCGTCCACCGCGCCTCGATAATATTCGTGGGGCCGCACGGAAAAACCGTCTGTCTCCACTGTAAATTTGCCCGTACACCTGACCCGGCGAAAGGCCGGTTCCAGCAGGGGCAGCGGCCGGTCCGCCGCTAACAGAATCACGCGACTCATGGGATGCTCCTCTCTCCGGTCGGTCACACCGGCCTGGCAAACTCCAGCCGCACTTCTTTTTTCTCCACATCGGCCTGGGAGTATGCGGTCAGATCGAAACCAATCAGGGAAAGCCCCATCTTCCGGTAGAAGCGGATGGCCGGATCATTGCAGCTCTGCGTTTCCAGAACCAGAGAGCGGGCCCCGGCGCGGGCGGCCACGTCCACCGCTTTTTCCATCAGCGCAGTCCCTATTCCACCCCGGCGGCGCTCGTCCGCCACCCACAGGTTACTCACCCGCATGCGGTTGTTCCACCCCTCATGACTCAGCTCCAGATAGCCCAGCTCCTGACTCGCTTCCACTGCGGCAAACACCTGGGGCTTCTCCAGCCAGGGTTCCAGCAGGGTATCAGTAAAGGACTTCTCCACCGGGGCGGGAAAGGCCCGCCGCCTCAGGGTGAAGTGAAATCCATCCTGTGTCTCACTGGCCTGAATCTCGTAGTAATATTCTGTCTTATAGCGGAAGGTGAGTTTCTTTCCACGGTAGGATCCATCCAGTTCTTTGATCTCCATTGTCTTTCCTCAATATGGCCTCAGGGCGGGCGAAACCGCCC
>CAJLWS010000114.1 GCA_905210385.1 uncultured Eubacteriales bacterium
GGCTGAAGCCGAAGGTCATCTGGGTCAGGTCGTTGGTGCCGAAGGAGAAGAACTCGGCCTCGGTGGCGATCTCGTCGGCGGTGAGGGCGGCACGGGGGATCTCAATCATGGTGCCCACCTCATAGCGCATATCCATGCCCGCGTCCTTCAGAAGCTTGTCGGCGGTGGAGGTGACCACGTCCTTGACATACTTCAGCTCCTTCACCTCGCCCACCAGGGGGATCATGATCTCGGGCACCATGGTCCACTCGGGGTGCTTGCGCTGGACATTGATGGCGGCGTTGATGACGGCGGTGGTCTGCATCTCGGCGATCTCGGGATAGGAGACGGCCAGACGGCAGCCGCGGTGGCCCATCATGGGGTTGAACTCATGGAGGGAGTCGATGACCTCGTGCAGCCGCTCGGAGGTGATGCCCATCTCCTTGGCGATCTCCTGGATGTCCGCCTCCTTGGTGGGCAGGAACTCGTGCAGGGGGGGATCCAGGAAGCGGATGACCACGGGGTGGCCCTCCATGGCCTCGTACAGGCCCTCGAAGTCACCCTGCTGATAGGGCATGATCTTGGCCAGAGCCTTCTTGCGGTCCTCAGTGTTGTCGGCCACGATCATCTCCCGCATGGCCTTGATGCGGCTCTCCTCAAAGAACATGTGCTCGGTGCGGCACAGGCCGATGCCCTCGGCGCCGAAGACGCGGCCCTGCTTGGCATCCCGGGGGGTGTCGGCGTTGGTGTACACCTGGAGCTGACGGTACTTGTCCGCCCAGCCCATCAGGCGGCCAAAATAGCCGGAGCCGGGATCAGCGGGGACGGTGGGGATGGCCTGGCCGTAGATGTTGCCGGTGGAGCCGTCCAGGCTGATCCAGTCGCCCTCGTGGTACTCCTTGCCGGCCAGGGTGAACTTCTTGCCTGCGTAGTCCACCACGATGTCGCCGCAGCCGGACACGCAGCAGGTGCCCATGCCCCGGGCCACCACGGCGGCGTGGGAGGTCATGCCGCCCCGGACGGTGAGGATGCCCTGGGACACCTGCATGCCCTCGATGTCCTCGGGAGAGGTCTCCAGGCGGACCAGGATGACCTTCTCGCCCCGCTCGTGCCACTCCTTGGCCTCGTCGGCGGTGAACACCACCCGGCCGCAGGCGGCGCCGGGGGAGGCGGCCAGGCCTTTGCCGATGGCCTCGGCCTTCTTCAGGGCCTCGGCGTCAAACTGGGGGTGGAGCAGGGAGTCCAGCTGCTTGGGCTCCACCCGGCAGACGGCCTCCTTCTCGTCGATCATGCCCTCGTCCACCAGGTCCACGGCCACCTTCAGGGCGGCGGCGGCGGTGCGCTTGCCGTTGCGGGTCTGGAGCATGTAGAGCTTGCCGTTCTCAATGGTGAACTCCATGTCCTGCATGTCCTTGTAGTGCTGCTCCAGCTTGTTGGCGATGGAGGCGAACTGCTCGTACACCTCGGGCATCTCCTCGTGGAGCTTGGAGATGGGGGAGGGGGTGCGCACGCCGGCCACCACATCCTCACCCTGGGCGTTGATCAGGTACTCGCCGAACAGGGCCTTCTCGCCGGTGGCGGGGTTGCGGGTGAAGGCCACGCCGGTGCCCGACTTATCCCCGGAGTTGCCGAAGACCATAGACTGCACGTTGACGGCGGTGCCCCAGTCGTAGGGGATCTCGTTCATGCGGCGGTAGACGTTGGCCCGGGGATTGTCCCAGGAGCGGAACACGGCCTTGACAGCCTCCATGAGCTGGACCTTGGGATCCTGGGGGAAGTCCTCCCCCTTCTCATTCTTGTAGAACTCCTTGAACAGAACCACCAGGTGCTTCATGTCCTCGGTGTCCAGGTCCACGTCGTTCGTCACGCCCTTCTGGGCTTTGACCTCGTCGATGATCTCCTCAAAGCGCTTCTTAGACAGCTCCATCACCACGTCGGAGAACATCTGGATGAACCGGCGGTAGGAGTCGTAGGCGAAGCGGGGGTTGTTGGTGAACTTGGCCAGCCCCTCCACCACCACATCGTTCAGGCCCAGGTTCAGGATGGTGTCCATCATGCCGGGCATGGAGGCCCGGGCGCCGGAGCGCACGGACACCAGCAGGGGATTTTCGGGATCGGCGAACTTCTTGCCGCAGATCTCCTCCATTTTGCCCAGGTACTCATAGATCTGAGCCTGGATCTCCTCGTTGATCTGGCGGCCGTCGTTGTAGTACTGGGTGCAGGCCTCGGTGGTGATGGTAAAGCCCTGAGGCACCGGCATGCCCAGATTGGTCATCTCGGCCAGGTTTGCGCCTTTGCCCCCCAGCAGCTCCCGCATGGAGCCGTTGCCCTCGGAGAACAGATAGACGAATTTTTGACTCATGGTGAATTGTCCCTCCACAACTAACATATTTGATCTACGCTGGTATTCTTTGCGTTCGAGAACGATTTTAGTGGAAAAGGGAGTAAAAGTCAAGAACTGAGTGGACGCCACCATAAAAAAAGGAAATGTGCTTGAAACGAGGGCACGCGGAAGGGAAAAAGAAGGAAATATGACGTGGATCCAGAGGAAAGCGCGGCCCAAAACTGGGGAAGCTGTCCCTTGCATTCCAGGGAGGGAGAGCATATAATGTCCATATTCTTTTTTTACGCTGGGACGGGTTGAGCCGGAGGCTGCCCGAAGTCCGCGCGGCGGCCGCCAAGGAGGGCGGTACCCAAACTCCACGCATGGTCCAAAGAGGGAGATGCGCGGGACGGAAGGACAGATGACTGCAATGGCAATTCATGAAGAGTGTGGGGTATTCGGCATCTATGACCCTGCTGGCGGGTGCGCCCAGAGCACCTATTATGGACTGTACGCCCTGCAGCACCGGGGGCAGGAGGCCTGCGGCATCGCAGCCATGAACGGCATGGAGCTGCGGTGTCACAAGGATGTGGGACTGGTGGGAGATGTGTTCTCCAAGGAGATCCTGGACCGGCTGGACGGCACCATGGCGGTGGGCCATGTGCGCTATTCCACCACCGGCGGCTCCCTGCGGGAGAACGCCCAGCCCCTGACCATCAAGTACGTGAAGGGCACCCTGGCGGTGGTCCACAACGGCAACCTGGTGGGGGTGGAACAGCTCCGCCGGGACTTTGAGTACCGGGGGGCCATCTTCCACACCTCCACCGACTCGGAGATCATCTCCTACCTCATCGCCCAGGAGCGGCTCCGGTGCTCCTCCATTGAGCAGGCAGTGGCAAATACCATCCGCCAGCTGCGTGGGGCATTTTCCCTGGTGGTGATGAGCTCCAGAAAACTCATCGCCGCCCGGGATCCCTGGGGCTTCCGCCCCCTGTGCGTTGGCAGACGGGGGGACGCCTGGATCTTCGCCTCCGAGTCCTGTGCCCTGGACAGTGTTGGGGCCACCTCTGTCCGGGATGTGGAGCCGGGCGAAGTGGTCTACGTGGACCTGAAGGGGGAGCTGCGTTCCATCCGGGACTGCTGCGGTACTCAGAGGACGGGGCTTTGCATCTTCGAGTTCCTGTACTTTGCCCGTCCGGACAGCTTCATTGACGGCCAGTGGGTCCACGACGCCCGCATCCTGGCTGGCCGGTACCTGGCCCGGGAGCACCCCAGGCAGGCGGACGTGGTCATCGGCGTGCCTGACTCAGGGCTGAACGCCGCCAAGGGCTACGCCATGGAGTCCGGTATACCTTATAACGACGGGCTGATCAAAAACCGCTATGTGGGGCGCACCTTCATCAAGCCCGACCAGGCCAGCCGGGAGCAGGCGGTAAAGCTCAAGCTCAACCCCCTGCGCTCCACCATCGACGGCAAGCGGGTGGTGGTCATTGATGACTCTATCGTCCGAGGCACCACCTCCAGCCAGCTGGTGCGCCTGTTGCGGGATGCGGGCGCCAAGGAAGTCCATATGCTCTCCTCCGCCCCCATGTTCCTCGCTCCCTGCTATTTCGGTACCGACATCCCCTCCAGGAAGGAGCTGATGGCCTGCAACCATACCCTGGAGGAGATGCGGCAGATCATCGGGGCGGATACCCTGGGCTTTCTGTCGGTGGATAGTCTGGGCAGGATTGCGCCTGACTGCCGATGCGGGTTCTGCACCGGCTGCTTCACTCAGCACTACCCTATTCCTATTGACCGTGAAGAGAGCCAGTACCGCACAAAAGATATGTGCAGAATCACAAAATAGCGGTTTTGACATGGTTGAAAGCTGCTTTTTGCGCTAAAAATTTGCATCCGCGCAAAAAAACGTTGACAAAATGGCGTTTCATGCTATACTAAACCCATAAGCAAGAGGACAAAGGCGTTCCACCCAAGGCGGATGGAGCGCCTTTGCTTATAAAAAACGCACAGACCCACGCCTGGATCCGCCGGGGGCTGGCATAGGCTCCGGTGGGGATCAGTATTTATGGAAAGGGGCAGTTACCATGGCAAGCAATACCGGTTACACCAAGGAAGACGTCATTCGCATTGTGAAGGAGGAGGATGTGAAGTTCATCCGTCTTCAGTTCACAGATATCTTTGGCCAGCTGAAGAACGTGGCCATCACCGCCTCCCAGATCGAGAAGGCCGTGAACAACCAGATCATGTTTGACGGTTCCTCCATTGAGGGCTTTGTCCGGATCAACGAGTCCGACCAGTATCTCTACCCTGACCTGAAGAGCTTCCGGATCTTTCCGTGGCGGCCCAGCCACGGCAAGGTGGCCCGCCTGATCTGCGATGTGCACAACCCTGACGGCAGCCCCTTTGTGGGCGATCCCCGCCAGGTGCTCAAGCGGGTGATCCAGAAGGCCAACGACATGGGCTTCGACCGGTTCAACGTGGGCCCGGAGTGCGAGTTCTTCCTGTTCCAGACCGACGAGGAGGGCAAGCCCACCACCAAGACCAACGACGAGGCGGGCTACTTTGACCTGGGCCCCCTGGACCACGGGGAATCCACCCGGCGGGAGATCTGCCTGGCCCTGGAGCAGATGGACTTCGAGATCGAGGCATCCCACCACGAGGTGGCCCAGGGCCAGCATGAGATCGACTTCAAGTACGCCGAGGCCATGCACGCCGCCGACAACATCATGACCTTCAAGCTGGCGGTGAAGACCCTGGCCCAAAAGAATGGCCTGCACGCCACATTTATGCCCAAGCCCATCTTCGGCATCAACGGCTCGGGTATGCACACCAACATGTCCCTGTTCCGGGACGGCAAGAACGCCTTCTATGATCCCGATGGGGAGAAGGGGCTGTCCAAGGTGGCGTACTCTTTCATCGCCGGCATCCTGGCCCACATGAAGGGAATGACCGCCATTACCAACCCCTTGGTCAACTCCTACAAGCGCCTGGTGCCCGGCTATGAGGCCCCCTGCTACATGGCCTGGTCCGCCTCCAACCGTTCCGCCCTGATC
>CAJLWS010000115.1 GCA_905210385.1 uncultured Eubacteriales bacterium
CTGTTGAAGGCGGCGATGAGGGCCTGGTCCCCGGAGATGTGGGCCAGCAGCCGCAGCTCGATCTGGGAGTAATCCGCGTCCACCAGCAGCCTTCCCGCCGGGGCCACGAACATGGTGCGCATCTCCGCCCCCAGGGGGGTGCGGACGGGGATGTTCTGCAGGTTGGGCTCGGTGGAGCTGAGCCGTCCGGTGGCGGTCACCGTGTTCTGGAAGCAGGTGTGGATCCGCCCGTCCGGGGCGATCACCTTGCCCAGCCCCTCCACATAGGTGGAGTTGAGCTTGGTCAGCTGCCGGTACTCTAAGATGTGGGCCACGATCTCGTGGTGGGGGGCCAGCTTCTCCAGCACCTCGGCGCTGGTGGAGTAGCCCGTCTTGGTCTTCTTCACCGGGGGCAGGCCCAGCTTGTCAAACAGGATGTGCCCCAGCTGCTTGGGGGAGAGGATGTTGAACCGCCCCCCCGCCAGGGTGTAGATGATCTGCTCCTCCTGGTCGATGCCCTGCTTCAGCATCTCCCCAAACCGGGCCAGGGCCTTCCCGTCCACCAGGAAGCCCGCCCGCTCCATCCGGGCCAGCACGGCGCACAGAGGCAGGTCGATCTCGTAGCAGGCCCGTTCCAGATCCAGCTCCGCCAGCTTCTGCCGCTGTTCGGCATACAGCGCCTCCACCAGCGCCGTGTGGCTCATCCATGCCCCCAGGGGCTGGCTGAGGTCGGCCATCGGGGCAAAGGCACCCGGCGCCTGATAGAGCTTGGCCTTGGGCACCTCCACGTTGAAATAGCTCACCGCCAGCTTATCCAGCTCATAGCTGCCGTCGGTGGGAGAGAGCAGGTAGGCCCCAATGGCGGTGTCAAACACGAAGCCCTCCAGGTCCAGCCCCTCCTCCAAAAGAGCGCCCATGAGGGGCTTGCAGTCGTGGGTCACCTTTTTCACCGCCGGGGAAAAGAAGCCCTGGAGAAAGCCGTTGTAGTCCGCCAGCTTGTCCTCCAGGAACACCGCGGCACGGCCTTCCCGCTCCCCGCCCCACTCCACGCACACGCCCTTCAGCTCCGGCAGGGCCAGGAAGGAGACGTGGTCCCGGCTCCGGAAGGCCCGCAGCAACTCCTCCACCCGCTCCTTCGTCTCCACGATCTCGCTCTCGCAGGTGCCGGTGAAGGCGTCCTCCTTCTGCTCCACCGCCCCGTGGCCGGACAGGCCCAGCTTGTCGATGAGCTTGGCAAACTCCAGCCGCAGCAGGAGGTCGTACAGGGCGGAGTCGTTGAAGGGACGACGCAGGGTGTCCTCCGGGCGAAAGCCCATGGGAGCGTCCCGGTGAATGGTGGCCAGATCGTAGCTCATCCGGGCGGAGTCCCGTCCCTCCTCCAGCTTTTTCAGCACCGCGGGCTTGGCGTCCAGCCCGTCCAGGTGGGCGTACAGCTCGTCAATGGAGGGGTACTGGGCCATGAGGGCCATGGCAGTCTTCTCCCCGATGCCCTTCACCCCGGGGATGTTGTCGCTGGTGTCCCCCATGAGGGCCTTCAGGTCGATCATGTGGATGGGGTCGAAGCCGTACTGCGCCCGGAAGGCTTCCGGGGTCATATCCTTTGTGGTGGTCTGGCCCATGCGGGTGGACACCAGCTTGACGGTAACGTGCTCGTCAATGAGCTGTAAGGAGTCCTTGTCCCCTGTGACCACCACCGTGTCCCAGCCATCGGCCCCGGCCACAGCGGACATGGTTCCCAGTAGATCGTCCGCCTCCCAGCCCTCCAGCTCGTAGCGGCGGATGTTCATGGCGTCCAGCACCTGTTTGAGCACCGGCATCTGGGCGGCCAGCTCGTCGGGCATCCCCTTGCGCTGGGCCTTGTAGCCCTCATAGGCCTGGTGGCGGAAGGTGGGGGCCTTGAGATCGAAGGTCACCGCCAGGGCATCCGGCTTCTCCTCGTCCAGCAGCTTGAGCAGAATGTTGAGAAAGCCGAAAATGGCGTTGGTGGGCAGCCCGTCCCGGGTGGACAGGTTCTGGCTCACCCCGTAGAAGGCCCGGTTGACAATGGAGTTGCCGTCAATGGCCATGAGTTTCATAGAAGCATCCCGCCTGTTCCTTGCAGTCTTTGGGCTCTGCGGCCCCGTGCCACCTGTATTCTATCCAGTTTGAAAGTATATCATTTCCCATTCGGTTCAGCAAGCCCCGAGATTGCACCGGGCCAGTATTGAGCTTGTCGCAAATCCGAATTGCAAAAAGCCCAAAGAAAAAATTGCCGGGAAACCGTCCAGAGCGGCGGTTTCCCAGCAACCTTTTCTGCATCACTTTTCTGTTTAGGCCAAAATAGAATTTACGACGGAACCCTCAGACGCTGTCCCGGTGCTCCATCCGGTCCAGAATGGCAATCAGCTCCTCCCGGGTACAGAAACTCTTGTAGCTGAAATCGGCCTGACCATCGCCGTCCAGGTCACCCACACCTTTGATCAGCCCCGCTTGCTGCGCCCAGTCCCGGCTCTCCTTGGACCAATCGGATGGCTTCTCCAGCGCCCGACGGCTGAGATAGTTCTCCATCATCTCGTCAAATTTCTCCTGGGTCATTTCCGCATCCTCCATTTCCGTCTTTACATCGGCTCTGAAATCGTCCATGGTCTTGCCGAACCGAGGAAACCAGTGCTCCACGTCGGCATGTCCCGAGGCCATACCCAGCCGATATCCCTCACTGTGGCAGATAACCGTCTCCTCTTCCAGCGGGTCAAGGCCATACAGACCGCACAGGTACGCGGTGAGCTCTACAGCTTCCTGATAGACTTGGGTGAAGTAGTCCCTGTCCGTCAAGTCATCCTCACAGATTTCAAAGGAGATATGGGTGTTGTTGGCCGAGGGTCGGGTAGTGCCGTTTCCCGCGTGCCAGCCCCGCATGTTCCAGGGCAAAGCCTGCACTGAGGCCACACTGCCGTCTGCCAGCTTGCCGATGAAGGCGTGGACGCAGGCGTTGGTGCCGGGCCGGTTCCAGTCATTACCATTTCGGTTGTACCCTAGTAGAGCAATCAGACCGTCATGGTCCGTCGACCCTTCCAGGGGCTGGATGTACCGCTTCAGGGTGGGGTTGTTTGCCCCGGTGGAGTGGACCATCACCCCCTTTGGGGTGATATGCTGCCCCATTTGATAGCAGTCGTTCTCCGTCAGCAGGCATTTGATCAGCCTCATTCTGTCTTTCCTCCCGATCCCAACTGGATCTGCCGCTCCGACTGTGTGCCGAAGTAGAAGGCAATGATCACCGTATACACTGTCATAAAATCCTGATCTACACCCTTGGTGAAGGCCAGCACCGCGAACACCGCGGTCAGGGCCAACGTCACCAGGCTCTTCACGCTCAGCAGCCTGGCCAGCCGCTGCTTCAGATAAGCTTGTGTCTCGTCCATGTCTGCACTTCCTTCCTTCTCTCTCGCTTTCTCAAAGCTTCAGTTCCTTTCGCAGCTGGGCAAGGTCGTCCTGTTGTTCGGACAATTTGACCTCAACCACCGTTATGCGTTCAATCACGCTGTTGTGCTTATCCACCTTTTTCTCCAGCTGCTCAATCCGATAGTTGGTCAGCCGGTTGGCCGCCAGGATCCCCCCCAGACTGCCCACCGCTGTGCCGACGAGGGCGATGGCCGCCACAATGATCTCTGTCACAGATTTTCCCTCCCCCAACCGCCCGGCACAAACCAATCGTTGCCTATTCCCATGCAAAGTGATATAATCCTTGCCATGATGCCGCGTATCTCTCTCATTGGAAAAGGCCGTTGCCTTTTCAATGATTTTTCCACGGCCCGCCGCAACGTCCGTCTCCGCAAGCTCCATATCCCTCGTTTCCTTCGATGGTGAAACCTCAGCCATTGCACTGCGGCTCCTCTCCCCGTAAAACTCGCTGACACCAGACTTTTACGGAGTTCCAAGCGCTTGCGATTTGCACGTTTGCAGACAGACCAGTGGTTTCGCCCCAATATGCGCCATGGTAGAAACCGGGTTACAACTCATTTCATCGCTTTAGCGGCGAAACCCCGCAAAACTCAATCCCTTGTTTACTTTTCATCTGGAGGTTATCCCCTTGTCAAAATACGAAGCTGAAATCAACCGGCGGCGAACCTTCGCCATCATCTCCCACCCGGACGCTGGTAAAACCACCCTGACGGAGAAGTTCCTGCTCTACGGAGGCGCCATCGCCCAGGCCGGGGTGGTCAAGGGCAAGAAGAACGCCCGGGCGGCCACCTCCGACTGGATGGAGATCGAGAAGCAGCGGGGCATCTCCGTCACCTCCTCGGTCATGCAGTTCCAGTACGAGGGCTTTTGCATCAACATCCTGGACACCCCGGGCCATCAGGACTTCTCCGAGGACACCTACCGCACCCTCATGGCCGCCGACTCTGCCGTCATGGTCATCGACGCCGCCAAGGGCGTGGAGGCCCAGACCCGGAAACTCTTCAAGGTGTGCGCCCTGCGGGACATCCCCATCTTCACCTTCATCAACAAGATGGACCGGGAGGCCCGGGACCCCTTCGAACTGTGCGAGGAGCTGGAGCACGAGCTGGGCATCGACACCTACGCGGTGAACTGGCCCATCGGCTGCGGCAAGGAGTTCCAGGGGGTGTACGACCGGGCGCGGCGGAAGATCATCCACTTCACCTCCAACACCAACGCCAAAGCGGCCACCGCCACCGAGATCGAGCCCGACGACCCCGCCCTGGCCGACCTGATCGGCGTCGGTTCTTCCGTTCCCATATCCGTTGCGCTGGGAAAGAAGGAGGACGAAAAAGCGAATCAAATTTTTACCTGCGCCTGTCTGATGATTGTAGGCACAGGTATTCTTATGGGCGTTTTGTTTTACGCGCTGGCGCTCTTCATGATGGCCATGGGCGCGGAGGGCGCGTTTGCCGAATATGCCGTGCAGTATCTGCGCGTATACGCGATCTGCTCGCCCGTCACCACGATCGTTTTTGCGATGGATAATTATCTTCACATCTGCGGGAAGGTCGGCGTGAGCATGTTCCTCAATATTCTTATGTCCGTTCTCAGCGCGGGACTTGAGTTCTTGTTCCTTTTCATTTTGGAATGGGGCATTGCTGGCGCGGCGCTCGGGACCTGCCTTGGCATGTGCGTCTGCGCGCTGGCCGCGGCCGAAATGGGCCCGACCCTGAACTTCAAGCTCGCCGAAAACCAGCCGGACGGCAACCCCATCACCGAAGGCATGAAGATGTTTGCCGAACTGGCCAACAAGTACACCGAGGGCACCGTGACCATCGACGTGTACGCCAACGGCGCGCTGTGCGACGAAGCCTCCTCCATGGATCAGCTTCAGCTCGGCTCCCTGGATTTCTCCCGCGTGAACACCAACTCCATGGCCTCCACCATCG
>CAJLWS010000116.1 GCA_905210385.1 uncultured Eubacteriales bacterium
CTCACTCCTTGACCTTCAACGTCATCAGCAGCTCGCCGGCCTTGACAGAGGTACCGTCCTTCACCAACACCTGGTCTACGATACCGTCCATCCGGGCTACCACCGAAGTCTCCATCTTCATGGCCTCGATGACCGCCAGCACCTGGTTCTCCTTTACCTCGTCGCCGGGCTTCACGTTGACCTTGGACACCATGCCGGGGATGGAGGAGCCCACCTGGCTCTTGTCCTCCGGATCGGCCAGCACCACTGTCTTGCCCTTCACCTCCGCCCGCTTATCGGGCACGGCCACCTCCCGGCGCATGCCGTTGAGCTCGAAGTTGACGGTGCGGGTGCCGTCCTCGTTCTGGTCGCCCAGGCCCAGGTAGCGGATAACCAGAGTCTTGCCGTCCTCGATGTTGATCTTGTTGGTCTCGCCCACGGCCAGGCCGTTGAAGAACACGTGGCTGCCCATGCGCATGATGTAGCCGTATTCCTTGCGGTGCTTGCGGTAGTCCTCGTATACCTTGGGGAACAGGCAGTAGGCCAGCACGGCCCGCATGTTGATGGGGTCGTCCCCCATGAACCGGCGCATCTCCTCCCGGGTCTTGTCGAAGTCCACCGGGGGCAGCAGCTCGCCGGGCCGGCAGGTGATGGGGGTCTCGCCCTTGAGCACCACCTCCTGGAGGCCCTCCGGCTGGAAGCCCCAGGCGGGCTGGCCCATCATGCCCTTGAAGTAGCTGACCCCGGAATCCGGGAAGGACAGGCTCCTGCCCCGCTCCACGATGTTCTCCGGGGTCAGGTCGTTCTGCACCATGAAGATGGCCAGGTCGCCCACCATCTTGGAAGAGGGGGTCACCTTGACGATGTCGCCCAGCATCTCGTTGACGGTGCGGTACATCTCTTTGACTTCCTCGAAACGGCTGCCCAGGCCCAGGGAGACCACCTGGGGATACAGGTTGGTGTACTGGCCGCCGGGGATCTCGTAGCGGTAGATGTCAGTGGTGGGGCTGCGCAGCCCCTCGTCAAAGTTGGCGTAGCGCAGGCGCACGTCCGCCCAGTAGTTGTCCAGCCGCTGGATCTCCCGCAGGTCCAGCCCGGTATCCCGCTCCTGGCCCTCCAGGGCGGCCACCACGGCGGACAGGGAGGGCTGGCTGGTCAGGCTGGACAGGGAGGCGGTGGCGCAGTCCACAATGTCCACCCCCGCCTCGGCGGCCATGAGATAGGCGGCCACCTGGTTGCCGGTGGTGTCGTGGGTGTGCAGATGGATGGGCAGGCCGATCTCCTGCTTCAGGGTGGACACCAGCTTCTTGGCGGCGTAAGGCTTCAAGAGACCGGACATGTCCTTGATGCACAGGGTGTGGGCCCCCCGGCGCTCCAGCTCCTTGGCCATGTCCACATAGTACTTCAGGGTGTACTTGTCCCGCTGGGGGTCCAGGATGTCACCGGTGTAGCAAATGGTGGCCTCCAGCAACTTGCCCTGGTTGAGCACCTCGTCCATGGCCACCTCCATGCCGGGCAGCCAGTTCAGCGAGTCGAACACCCGGAACACGTCAATGCCGGAGCGGGCGGACTCCTTCACAAACTCCCGCACCAGGTTGTCGGGGAAGTTGGCGTAGCCCACCATGTTGGACCCCCGAAGCAGCATCTGGAAGAGGATGTTGGGGATCTTCTCCCGGAGCATGTCCAGCCGCTCCCAGGGGGATTCATGGAGGAAGCGGTAGGCGGTGTCAAAGGTAGCCCCACCCCACATTTCCAGGGAGAAGCAGTCGTTCAGGATCTCCGCCACTCCGTCGGCCCCCTTCACCATATCCCGGGTACGCATCCGGGTGGACAGGAGGGACTGGTGAGCGTCCCGCATAGTGGTGTCGGTGATGAGCAGCTTCTTCTGGTCCAACACCCACTGCTTCACTGCCTCAGGGCCCTTGGTATCCAGCAGCTGCTTCAGGCCACACAGGGGCCTGTCCCCTCTGGGTGTGGGAAAGCGGGGGGTATCGTACTGGTGGCGCTCGGTGTCTGGGTTGTCCACCTGGATCTGGGCGATGTACTTCAAGACCTTGGTGGCCCGGTCCTTGCTGTTCTCAATGTCGAACAGTTCAGGGGTATCGTCGATGAACTTGGTGTGGCACTTCCCTGCGTGGAAGTCCGGATGGGTGAGGATGTTGGTGACGAAGGGGATGTTGGTCTTCACACCCCGGACGTGCTCCTCGCTGATGGCCCGGGTAGCCCGGCGGCAAGCCCCCTCGAAGGTGTTGTCCCAGGAGGTGACCTTCACCAGCAGGGAGTCATAGTAAGGGGAGATGACGGTGCCCGCTGCGGCGTTGCCGCCGTCCAGCCGGACACCGAAGCCGCCGCCGGAGCGGTAGGCGGTGATCTTGCCCGTGTCGGGGGCGAAATTGTTGGCCGGGTCCTCAGTGGTCACCCGGCACTGAATGGCATAGCCGTTCATGCGCAGATCGTCCTGGCTGGAAAGGCCAATGGCCGGGTGGGACAGGGGGTGCCCCTCTGCGATGAGGATCTGGGCCCGCACCAGATCCACCCCGGTGACCATCTCGGTGACGGTGTGCTCTACCTGGATGCGGGGGTTCATCTCGATGAAGTAGTGCTGGCCGGTCTGGCCGTCCACCAAAAATTCCACGGTGCCGGCGTTCACATAGCCCACATATTTGGCAATCTTCACCGCGTCCGCCCGGAGGGCCTCAATGGTGGCATGGGGCACCGACCAGGCGGGGGCGTACTCCACCACCTTCTGGTAGCGGCGCTGGAGGGAGCAGTCCCGCTCCCCCAGATGGAGGACGTTGCCGTGCTCATCGGCCAGGATCTGCACCTCAATGTGCTTGGGCTGTACCAGGAACTTCTCAATGAAGATGTCCTCGTTGCCGAAAGCCTTCTTGGCCTCGTTCTTCACCAGCTGGAACTCCCGGCGCACGTCCTGCTCGCTGTCGCACCGGCGCATACCCCGCCCGCCGCCGCCGGCGGCCGCCTTCAGAATGATGGGGAAGCCGTAGCTCAGAGCCATCTCCACCGCCTCGTCCGCGTCCTTCAGGGGCTTGGTGGAGCCGGGGATGATGGGCACACCGCAGGCGATGGCCGTGGCCTTGGCCGCCAGCTTGTCCCCCATCTGGGCCAGGATGTGGGAGGGTGGCCCGATGAACTTGATGCCATTCTGCTCACAGGCCCGGGCAAAGTCGGCGTTCTCGCTGAGGAAGCCGTATCCGGGGTGGATGGCTTCCACCCCCCGGCGGCGGGCCAGGTCGATAATGCCTGGGATATCCAGATAGGCTCCCAGGGGGGACTGGTTCTCTCCAATGAGGTAGGCCTCGTCCGCCTTGATGCGGAACAGGGAGTTGATGTCCTCATTGGAATACATGGCCACGGTGTGTACGCCCAGGTCATAACAGGCCCGGAAGATGCGGATGGCAATCTCGCCGCGGTTGGCCACCAGCACCTTGGAAAACTGTGCGGGCATGGGAACGCCTCCTTATTAGGTAAAGTTGTGTGAAATCTGTTGCAATTATACCGCCAAACACCCTCCCATGCAATGCAGGAAATGGCCGGAGGGGCAAAAATCGGCGTAAGTGCCATGAATTCCGGCGGCTTTGTTCCCCGTTTTCACAAAAAGAACGAAAGTACGCCTCTGGTGGACAGCTTCCCGCCCTCCCTCAGCCGCCGAACAGCAGCCGCACCGCCCAGCTGGCGGCCACAAAGCCCACCACGTCCCCGCACAGGGCGGCGGGGATGGCGTAGCGGGTCCTGGCAATTTTAGCCGCACCGAAGTACACCGCCACGGTGTAGAAGGTGGTCTCGGTGGAGCCCAGCATCACCGCCGCCGTCCGTCCCACCAGGGAGTCGGGGCCGTAGGCCTCCATCAGCTCCGCCCCCACCCCCAGGGCCGCCGAACCGCTCACCGGCCGCACCAGCAGCAGTCCGATGGTCTCCGCCGGGATGCCCAGGACGGACAGGAGAGGCCCCAACACCTGTCCCAACAGCTCCAGGGCGCCGGAGGCCCGGAGCATATACACCGCCGTGAGCAGGCAGATCAGGGCAGGGGCAATGCGTGCGCACACACCCAGGCCTTCCCCTGCCCCAGCGGTGAGGGCAGACCACAGGTCCACCTTCCGGAGCAGCCCCCACACCGACACCGCCAGCATCAGCCCGGGCACCACCCTGGCCATGGCCAGCTCCATCCCTCTCACCTCCAGATCCGGGCCAGCAGTCTGGCCGCCAGGATACCCGCCGCCACCGACAGGAGGGAGGCCAGCCACACCGCCGGCAGGATGTCAAAGGGGGTGGTGCATCCCGCCGCCGTCCGGAGACTGGCCACAGTGGCGGGGATGAGCTGAATGGAGGCCGTGTTGCACACCACCAGCATGCACAGGCTGTCCGACGCCACCCCCGGCGAACGCCTGGCCATGAGCCGCGCCGCCTCTAGCCCCAAGGGAGTGGCGGCGTTGCCCAACCCCAGCAGGTTGGCGGAGACGTTGGCGCTCACTGCGTCCATCACCGGCCCGTCTCCGGCAAAGTCCGGGTAAAGCCGTCCCAGCCCCGGCCGCAGCAGCCGGGACAGGCCCCGGGCCAGGCCTGACCGGCGCATCACCGCCATCACCCCCATCCACAGGCACAGCGCCCCGGCCATACTCAGGCACAGCTCCACCCCGGCCCCCGCCCCCTCCAGGGCGGCGGCCGCCACCGCCTCCCCCCGTCCGGTGACCAGGCCGCACAGAATGGATACCCCCACCATCCCCGTCCAGATTACCGCCATCGCCATGCAGACTTCCCCTTTCCCAGCAGCTTCTGCTCTACTATACGCCCCCTGGCAGAAGATCATGTCCCAACCGGCAAGTTCCCCTCACTTTCGCCGCCAGATCCCATGAAGTTCTATTTTTCCCCATTTTCTGATTGACAACATTATACGATATGTTATAATAGGTATTGGTTTACAAATGCAAGCCATCCACTGTTCCACGTCAAGGAGGAAACCCACAATGAAATCTACTGGAATCGTAAGAAAAGTCGACGAGTTGGGGCGAATCGTTCTGCCCATTGAACTGCGCCGCACCCTGGACATCGCGGAGCGTGACCCACTGGAGATCTATGTGGACGGGTCATCCATCATCCTGAAGAAGTACCTGCCCGCCTGCATCTTCTGCGGCGAGTCCCGGGACGTTGTCCACTTCAAGGGGAAGAATGTGTGTCCCGACTGTCTCAAGGAACTGGCACAGAGCCAAAAATGAGATCTCGTTTCGATGAAAAAAGACCGCGGAGGGTTCCACGGTCTTTTTTTACGCCGCACGTAAAATTTTTTGGCCAAAATATACCATTTGTTATTTTTTAGCCACAGTCAACTCATACAGCTCTCG
>CAJLWS010000117.1 GCA_905210385.1 uncultured Eubacteriales bacterium
CGCCTTTGCCGCCGCCCGGGGGCTGAACCTGGGGGGCATGCTGGTCACCAACCCCATCCCCGACGAGTTCGCCATGGACCCGGACGTGATCAACAAGGCCATTGACGACGCCGTGGCCGAGGCCAAGGCCCAGGGCATCCACGGCAAGCAGACCACCCCCTTCCTGCTGGCCAAGGTCAAGGAGCTCACCGGCGGGGACAGCCTGGACTCCAACATCCACCTGGTGTACAACAACGCCAAGCTGGCCGCCCAGATCGCCGTCTGTTTAGCGAAGTAAAACTTGTTCTGATTTTTGACAAAAGGCGCGCCGCAGACCCCTGCGGCGCACTTTTTTGTCAGTGCCGAAAAATTGTCCCGCGCGGATTTCCGGTTTTCGGTTGTCTCCCCGGCAAAAATATGTTATTCTTATAACGATATTTTATTGTTGTCATTCTGCTTGTTCAAGCCCATCCTCCGGCAAGTAGCGAGGGAGACTATGGACCGGATTCCGGAGGCCAGGGCAAACAGAAAGGGGGCCCTATTTGCGTCATAACAAACTGATATCCTTTTTCCGTCACAACGAGCTGCTGTTGGAGAAGATCAAGGAATCCCTCTCCTCCGTGCTGCCCATCACCGCCATCGTGCTGGCCATCAGCGTCACCATCGCTCCGCTGACCCCGGGCACCATGGTCTTGTTTTTGTTTGGAGCATTGCTGCTGGTGTTCGGTATGGGGTTGTTCTCCCTGGGTGTGGATATGTCCATGACCCCTATGGGGGACGGCATCGGCGTACAGATCAGCAAGGCCAAGCGGGTGCTGGCGCCGCTGCTGCTCTGCTTCATTTTAGGCATGGTGGTCACCATTGCCGAGCCCGACCTGCAGGTGCTGGCTGAGCAGCTGCCTTCCGTGGACAATATGACCCTGATCCTGGCCGTTGCCGTCGGCGTAGGCTTCTTCCTGGTGGTGGCCCAGGTGCGTATGTTGCTGAACATCCCGCTGTCCTACACCCTGCTGTTCTTCTATGCGGCAGTATTCCTCCTGTCCTATTTCGCACCGGACAGCTTTGTCCCCGCCGCCTTTGACTCCGGCGGCGTCACCACCGGCCCCATCCCCGTGCCTTCCATCATGGCCCTGGGCATCGGTATGGCCGCCGTGCGAAGCGACAAAAACTCCAGCAGCGACTCCTTTGGCCTGGTGGCCCTGTGCTCCATCGGCCCCATTCTGGCCGTCATGGTGCTGGGCATCGTCCTGCCCGACCTGGACGCCGCCTACACCCCCGTGGTCATCCCCGAGGTATCCAGCACCCAGGAGGCGGCGGCCCTCTTTACCAATGAGATCCCCCATTACATCTCCGAGGTGGCGGTGGCCCTGCTGCCTATTATCGTCATCTTCGCCCTGTTCCAGCTGATCTTCCGCCGCTTCCGGCCCCAGCAGCTGGTCCGCATCCTGGTGGGGCTGGTGTACACCTATGTAGGGCTGGTGCTCTTCCTGGTGGGGGTCAACGTGGGCTTCATGCCCGCCGGGGCCACCATCGGCGCCACCTTGGCCTCTGGCTCTGCGAAGTGGGCGCTGGTGCCCATCGGGGCGCTGGTGGGCTACTTCATCGTCCGGGCGGAGCCCGCCGTGCAGGTGCTGGCCCGCCAGGTGGAGGAGGTCTCCAACGGCTCCATCACCCAGAAGTCCATCAACCACGCCCTGTCCATCGGCATCGCCCTGTCCGTGGGGCTGGCCATGGTGCGCATCCTCACGGGGCTGTCCATCATGTGGTTTTTGATCCCGGGCTACGCCGTGGCTCTGATCATGACCTTTTTCGTCCCCCAGATGTTCACCGGCGTGGCCTTCGACTCCGGCGGCGTGGCCTCCGGACCCATGACCACCACCTTCCTGCTGCCTTTGGCCATGGGGGCCTGTGAGGCGGTGGGGGGCAACGTGCTCACCGACGCCTTCGGCATCGTGGCCCTGGTGGCCATGACCCCCCTGTTCACCATTCAGCTGCTGGGCCTGTACGGGAAGTTCAAGGTCCGCAAAGCTGCCCGGGATCTGCGCCAGGCCATCCGGGACGATCTGGCCGGCCTGGACGGCGGCATCATCTACTGGGAGGAGGTTTGAGCCATGGCGGCACAGCAAGTCAGCCCGATGCAGCTGCTGGTCTCCATTGTGGAGCGCGGCAAGGGCCTGCACCTTATCGAGCATTACAAGAGCTTCAAGCTGCTGCACCACAATCAGGCCGCCGGCCGGGGCACCGCGTCCTCCCACCTGCTGGACGCGCTGGGCTTCGGCACCTCGGAGCGGGACATCGTGCTCACCTTCGGCCCCCGGGACACCGTGCGGCAGCTGATGGACCATCTGAGGGACGAAGACCGATCCAAGCTGGACGCCCGGGGCATCGCCTTTTCCCTGAACATATCGGGGATGAACGCCATTATGGCCGTGTGCCTGTCTCGGCTGGAGGAACTGGAACTGGAAAGGGGAGAAACGAGCATGGAACACAATGTCACCGCCCACCACAGCCTGATCCTGGTGGTGGTCAATCAGGGCTACACCGACGCGGTGATGGACACCGCCCGGACTGTGGGCGCCCGGGGGGGCACCGTCATCCGGGCCCGCTGGACCGGGGCCGGCGAGGTGGAGAAGTTCGTGGGCATCACCCTCCAGGCGGAGAAGGAGGTCCTGGCCATCGTGGCCCCCGCCCGGGAGCGCAACGTTATCATGGAGGAGATCGACCGGGTCCACGGCCTGCGCACCTCCGCCCAGGGTATGGTCATCTCTCTGCCCATCGAGCAGACCGCCCGACTGGACTAAGCGCCAAGTCGTCGCCAGCCGCCCGGGTGGACCGCAGCCAGGACTGCCGCCCCGGCGGAAACAGTCGCTTGCATCAAAAACGCCCCCAGCCGCGGTTTGCGGCTGGGGGCTTGGTACTGATCCGGACTTTTTTGGGCTCACTTCCCCGGCATGGTCTCCCGCAGGGTTCGGGCCACCAGCACATTTTCCCCCTGGAGGGGGAGAAGGGCATCCCCGTTCCGGGAATCCAGCTCCAGCAGCAGCTGCCGGAAGCGGATGGATGGGACATCCAACGCCCCCCCTTCCTTCCACATACAGGCCACCGCCTGAACCTGGGTGTCCTCCCCGTCCCGGAGCTGTCGCAGAAGGCCGTCCTCATCCGCCCCTCTCTCCACATCCCGGTTGGATACATGGTACACGTTGCCTTTCGCTGTTTTCACCAGGATCACCTGCTGGGCGGTGGATTCCACCTTCGCCAGCTCCCTGGCCTGCTCCAGGAGTCCGAGCAGCTCGTCTTTTTGTCTGCCTGCCATCTGGACCCTCCTCACAATCTGTTCTATTTGCTGTGGGTTTCCTTTGGTATTCGAAGTCTCTCTATGCTGACGCTCCCCCATGATACATGCAACTGCTCCCCGTCAAGACCATGTCATAAAGTTATGCAAAACGATTGCGCTGGATGCCACGCATCTGTTTGACGGTCTTCTAGGACATGATGGGGAAAACGCGCTCGCTGGTCTGCTGCAGCGCCTCCACCAGCCGGTCTGCCTCCTCCTGAGCAGTTTTCGGGGAGAAGGACAGGCGCAGAGCGCCGGACAACCAGGGCTTGGGAAGGCCCATGGCGGCGAAGACGTGGCTGGGCTTTCCCCGGTGGCAGGCGGAGCCGGAGGAGATGCAGATCCCCTGGTCGCCCAGTACCCGGACCAGCACCTCGCTGGGGTAGCCGGGGAGGGTGACAGCGCAGATGTGTGGGGCGTCCCCCGGAGAGATGACCTCCAGCTTGGGGACGGCCTGCTTCAGCTGCTCCAGGGTGTACGCCTTGATGGCGGCGGTGCGCTCCAAGCGGCCTAGGTCCGCCATCACCGCCTGGCAGGCGGCGGCAAAGCCGGCGATCTGGGCGGTGGCCTCGGTGCCCGAGCGCAGGCCCTCCTCCTGCCCGCCGCCGGTGAGCAGGGGGGCCAGCCGGACCCCTTTCCTGATGTACAGCGCCCCCACTCCCTTGGGACCGCCCACCTTGTGGCCGCTGACGGTGATCAGGTCTGCTCCGGTGGACACCGGGGTGTAGGCCAGCTTCAGGAAGCCCTGGACAGCATCGCAGTGGAAGAGGATGGCGGGGTCAAAGGCCTTGACTGCCTTCACACAGTCTGCCACCGGGAGGACCACTCCCGTCTCGTTGTTCACCAGCATCATGGACACCAGAGCGGTGTCCGGCCGGAGGGCGTCTCGCACTTGGTCCACCGTGATCCGCCCCTCTCGGTCGGGGGAGAGGTAGGTCACCTCATAGCCCTGGCGCTCCAGGTCCCGGCAGGTCTCCAGTACGGCGGCGTGCTCCACGGCGGTGGTGACGATGTGCCGGCCTCGGCGGCGGCCCAGTTCCGCCCCCTTCCGGATGGCCCAGTTGTCCCCCTCCGTGCCGCAGGAGGTAAAGAACACCTCTCCGGGGGCGCAGCCCAGAGCCTTGGCCACCGTATCCCGGCAGGCCTTGACGGATTGGGCGGACTCCCTCCCATAGGCGTACCGGGAGGAGGGGTTGCCGAAATGGGCCAGGGCCCGGGTCATGGCCTCCAGGGCCTGGGGACACAGGGGAGTGGTGGCGGCGTAGTCAAAATAGGTCAGTTCCATCACGGAAGCACCTCACGATCTCCGGCGGGAACAGGCCGGAGCAGACTGGGAAAGCGTGCCCTCCCTGGCCGGGACCAGAGAGGGCTGGAGCTGTTGTTTCCCATTCTACGGCCCACCGCCGGGAATGTCAAGGGCCTTTGGCTTACAGCAGGCGGGCGTTCTGCTGAAAGGCGGGGATCTGGTTGGCTGGAGAGATCCAGGCCGCCGCTGCGGCCAGGGCGTCCTCCCCCAGCAGACGGGCGGACCGGCCGTCCAGCTCCACCCGCAGGGAGAACCCCTCCCGATCGCTGCGCAGTGTGGGAATTCCGGGGCGGCGGGGGACCACCACGTAGCCCATCCGCTCCAGGGCAAGGATGAGCCCCTGGGGACCTTCCGCACAGACGGTCCCGGTCCGGCGCAAACCTGTCGTCCGGTGTGCGGCCCAGGCCTGCTCCCCCCCCACCAGCAGGTCCCACTCTCCGGTACAGGGGGCGGATAGGGTCGGCTGGGCGGGGGGGTCAAAGAGGCGGCCGTGACCGTCCAGGATCCAGACCGTCACCTCGCCGCCCTGCTGACGGAGGAAGAGAGAGGCGGGCAGGTGGTAGTAGCGGCCCAGCCAGGCGGCGCAGGCAGCACACCCGCCGTCATGGAACTTTACCTCTCCGCCTGTCAGAGCGGCGCCGCAGCCGG
>CAJLWS010000118.1 GCA_905210385.1 uncultured Eubacteriales bacterium
TGGCCAGGAAAACTTTATATTTTTTCACTGTCCTCTTGACGGGTAGCGGTTCAAAACCCGGCGCGCCCTCCTTGTTGTTACTCATATATTATTCCTTGTCTGGGGTGAAAACGCACTTTCATTTTACCGATTTCTTCTGAGTTTTCTGAAATCTGCAAGTGATCGACCTCCTTACACTTAGTAGACACATTAAGAGGGAAAATGCAACAACGATTTCAATCAACGTAACGAATGTTGACTGCTTTAGTGTTTAGGCGGCATAACGGTAGCGGTACCAGTGATGACTTTCTCACCACGCTGGTTGGTCACAACGGTGTCCAGGATCAACCGGTTTTTTTCCGGGATCTTCTGTGTTGCGGTCACGGTGGCGGTAACCGTGTCCCCCACATAAACAGGCTTAACAAAGCGCAGCTCTTGGCCTAAATAGATGGTTCCGGGGCCAGGCAGCTGGGTGCCCAGCACATTAGAAATAAAGCCAGCGGACAGCATTCCGTGGGCGATACGCTGGCCGAACATAGAGCCCTTGGCGTGCTCGGAGTCAATGTGGGCGGGGTTGAAGTCGCCGGTGAGGCCGGCGTACAGGATGATGTCGGTCTCTGTGACGGTTTTGGTGAAGGACGCGCTGTCGCCGATCTGGATGGAATCGATTGTTTTCATGACGCAAAACCACTCCTCTAAATTCATCGGATTTTTGAAAGAAATGAGTCACAGCAAAGAACAAGAAATATGAACCGTTATTCATATTTTGATCATACGCCATAGTTCATAAAATGTCAACTAAAATTTTGGTGGATTTTTCGGGCTTGATTTTATAATAAGCACAAAAATAGTCTTGACAAAGGAAAGAAATTCCGATATTTTAAAAGTGAGAAATGAACCGTCATTCATAAATGAAGCACTTCGCATCGCGTGATATTGAATAGGGAGGCGACTGGAACGTGGACAATACCACCAATGTGGGCATTGTGGGCCTGGGTATGTACCTGCCCGCGAAAAAAATGACAGCGGCGGAGATCGCCGCTGCCACAGGAGGAAACTGGACGGAGGAGGCGGTCATCAGCAAGCTGGGAATTGTAGAGAAGTATGTCCCCTCAGAGGAACCCTGTGACGGCTCTCAGGAGATGGGGGCGTTGGCCGCCCTGGACTGTCTGGAGCGCACGGGGATGGATCCCATGGACATCGACGCCATTCTATGCTTTACCGAGGAGTGGAAGGAATATCCGCTGACCACCTCCGCCTGCTATGTGCAGGACCGGATCGGAGCGAAGAATGCCTGGGGCATTGACGTGCAGAATCGCTGCTGCACCAGCGTCTCGGCAATGAAGATGGCCAAGGATATCCTGCTGGCTGACGAGGAGTGCCGCAACGTTCTGGTGTGCGGCGGATACCGCAACTGCGACCTGATCGACTATACCGACAAAGATCTCTCCTTTATGTATGACCTTTCAGCGGGGGGCGGGGCGATACTCCTGCGCAAAGGCCACGGGAAGAACCTGCTGTTGGGCACCCACCTGATGAGCGACGGCTCGGTGGTTTACACCGCGGGCTGCCCTGTGGGTGGGACGGTCCAGCCGGTGACGGAGGAGAACTATCGGGAAAACTTCAAGCTCCGCCTTATGGACGCTTCGAAAATGAAGGGGCTGCTGAATCAGACCTCAATGCCCAACTGGCTGCGCTGCATTGACGAGGCTCTGCGCAAGTCGGGCAAGACCCGGGAGGATATCGGATACCTGGATATCCTGCATATGAAGCGGTCCGGACACAAGGGAATGCTGGAGACTCTGGGCCTGTCCGAGGAGCAGAGTACCTATCTGGAGTACTATGGCCATGTGGGACAGGTGGACCAGATCCTGTCCCTGCAGCTGGGGCTGGAGGCCGGGAAGGTACAGCCCGGAACGGTGGTGGCCATGATTGCCGCCGGAATCGGCTATACCTGGGCGGCAAACGTGATTCAGTGGGGGTGAGCGGACATGTTCGTGGCCTTTGTGAATACGCTTTGCAGTTCTTTGCTCACAGTTTGTATCACCTGCCTGGCGACCTTTGCGGTCACCCTGATTTTCAAGACATCTACCACCACTAACTTTGCCCAGGGGTCAATCGCCGCATTGGGGTGCTATGTGACCGCGGAACTATTTGGCTTATACGGTGTTCCGGTGTGGATCAGCGTATTCCCCGGAATGGTGGTGGGAATCTTAGTGGGGCTATTTGTGGACATTGTGTTTTTTCGAAACGGGAAGAACGTCAATGCCTTGGGCAAGCAGATCATCACCATGGGACTGGTCTCCATCATTTTCGGCGGGATCCCACTGATCTTCGGCAACCCGGAAACCATCCCCTTTGAGCCCTTTTACAACACGGTGACGGCGGAAACCACGCCAAACCTGCTCATTCCTTTCCTGGGCGGGGAGCTGGTACTGTCAAAGCATGCGGTGATCTGCCTGGCCATCACGGTGGTGGTGCTGGCGGGGCTGTTCCTGCTTCTGAAGTTCAGCAAATGGGGGCTGGCGGTCCGCTCCACCGCCTCCAACGAGTTCACCGCCGAGCTGATGGGTATCAACTCCTACGCCATCACGGCCGCCTCCTGGGCCATTGCCGGGGCGTTGGGCGTGCTGGCTGCCGTGATGTATGCCGGCGGCGGGGCGCGGATCGGCCCAAGCTTTATGACAACCATACAGGTCAACGCATTTCTGGCCGGTATCCTGGGGGGCTTTTCCACCTTCCACGGCCCTGTCATCGGCGCCATCTGCATCCCCGTGGCGGCCAACTGCGTGGGCTTTCTGGCCAACTTCCGGGGGATGTCCGGCATCACCCGCTGGAACATGGTCATCGTCTACGCCCTGATGCTGATCGTCATTCTCATCAAGCCTCAGGGGCTACTGGGCAAGCCCATTGTGAAGAAAGTGTGAGGGGGGCCTTGACATGGTGAAAAAGCAAAACAGGGTCCAGGCGTTTTTTCGCCACCCTCTGAGTCAGATTATCCTCTTTGTGATCATCTTAGCGGTGATCCAGCTGCTGTCCATGGCGGGGATCGTGTCCAACTCCCTGGTGTTTGCCATCGGGAACACCCTGATCTACGCCATCATTGCCATCGGCTTCTGCCTGCTGCTGGGCTACTCCGGCTTGGCCTCCCTGGGAACGGCGGGGTTCATCGGGCTGGGGGCGTACTCCGCCTTCTATGTGGTGCAGGAGATGGGGATGCCATACATCGCGGCGCTGGTTGTCACCCTGGCGGTCTCCATCGGGATCGGCGTGGTGGTGGGCTTTATCTCCCTGCGGATTGAGGGGATCTATCTGGCCATCCTCACCCTGGGGCTGGCGGAGATCATCCGCAACCTGCTCATGGCCCTCAAGTCCACCATCCAGATTGAGATTGAAAACGTCCGGCTGTTCGGCCTGCTCATGGACACCCGGGGAGGCTACTTCCTGATTCTGCTCACCTTCGCGGTGCTCTTCTGGCTGACGGCAAACCTGATCAACAGCCCCGCCGGGCGGGCCATGCTGGCCATGAAGAACTCCACCTCGGCGGCCCAGGCCATGGGCATCTCCCTGATGAAATACCGCCTGCTGGCCTTTGTGATTTCCACGGTGTTTGCCGCTATCGGCGGACTTCTGTACATGATGTACGTGCGAACCATGACCACCGCCACCTCCACGCTGCTCACTCTGACCACCTCACTGAACATCCTGGGCGCGGTGATCATCGGCGGGGCCAAGAGCCTGTGGGGGACCACCTTCGGCGTGTTCATTATTTACGGTATCCAGTCCATGTTCCTCAGCCGGATTCCGTTCTTTATTGAAAACCCGGCCTTTATGACCATGGTGACCGGCGTGCTGATTATTTTGGTTGTCATGTTCTTCCCCGGCGGCTTTGCCCAGATTGCCATGCAGGCCGGGCAGTGGCTGAAGGGGAAGGGCGGTAAAAAGAAAGGGGGAGCGGCCTGATGGCGGCGACATATGCCCGGGTGGACCGGCTGCGCCGGAGGGTTCAGCTCTATGAACAGCTGGCCGCGTCCGGACCGGCCGGAAGGTATGAGAAAAAGCTGGCCGCGGCAAAGGCGCAGCTGGCCAGGCAGCAGGACAGCCTGCCCCGGACGGGGCTGACCCTGCCGGAGGGTGTGGTGCTGGAGGTCAAGGACCTGTGCATGTACTTCGGCGGGATCCACGCGGTGGACGGCCTCTCCTTCCAGGTGAAAAAAGGGGAGATCTTCGGCCTGATTGGCCCCAACGGCGCGGGCAAGACCACGGTGTTCAACTGTATTACTCAGTTTTATAAGCCCACCTCCGGCTCTATTCACTTTGAGAACAAATCGGGGCAGGTGGTGGACCTGAACCGGGAAAAGGTCCACGACGTGATCCTCCAGGGCATCGTGCGCACCTTCCAGAACGTGGAGGTGGTGCGGGAGGTGACGGTGCTGGAGAACCTGCTCATCGCAGGGCATCGGCAGTACACCTCCAATCTGGCGCAGCAGGCGCTGCACCTGCCCATTCTGAAACAGGAAGAGCGGGTGATCCGGGAGCGGGCTCTCCAGGTGCTGGAGTTCATGGGTCTGACCGGGTACCGGGACTGGTACGCCGCGGGCCTGCCCTACGGTGTGCTGAAAAAGATTGAGATTGCCCGCACCTTGATGTGCGATCCCCAGCTGATCATCCTGGATGAGCCCGCCGCCGGGTTGAACGACACGGAGACCGCGGAGCTGGCCAAGCTGATCCGCCGCATCCAAAAGGAATACCGGTGCACCATTCTGCTGGTGGAGCATGACATGGGCCTGGTGATGGACATCTGCCACACGGTGTGCGCCATCTCCTTCGGAAAGCTTCTGGCCATGGGTACTCCGGCCCAGGTGCAGGCGGACAAGAGCGTGCAGAGCGCCTATCTGGGCGTGAGCGAGGGGGTGTGAGTATGGCGTTGCTGGAAGTGCGGGGCCTCACGGTGAATTACGGCCCCATTCAGGCGGTGCGGGGCATTGACCTGGACGTGGAAGAGGGACAGATCGTGGCCCTGCTGGGCGCCAACGGCGCGGGCAAGACCACTACACTGCGGGCCATCAGCGGCGTGCTGCGCCCCTCCGGGGGGTCCATCACCCTGAACGGAACCGCCATCGGGCGCCGGGCCAGCAAGGTGGCCCGGCAGGGCGTGCGCATGTCGCCGGAGGGCCGGCTGATCTTCTATGGCCTCACGGTGGAGGAGAATCTGCGGGCGGGGGGCTATACCATCAAGGATAAG
>CAJLWS010000119.1 GCA_905210385.1 uncultured Eubacteriales bacterium
GGTGGCAGCGGTGACAGCTGCCACTGGGGCAGTGACCGGGGCCACTGTCCGGCAGATGGCGGCAGTGCTGTTCAGCGACGCACTGGTCAATCTCATCAATAGTCTGCTCATTCCACTCCTGTACGCCTATATTGCCGCCTGCGTGGCCAATGCCGCACTGGGAAACGAGGGACTCAAACGATTGTCGGGATTATTCAAGTGGGCAGTGACCGCTATTCTGACCACTGTGATGCTGGCTTTCGTGGGGTATTTAACCGTGAGTGGGGTAGTTGCGGGAACTGCTGACGCCATGAGTGTCAAGGCTGCCAAGTTTGCGATCTCTGGGGCCATTCCGGTGGTGGGTGGAATCCTGTCCGATGCTGCCGAGACCATCCTGGCCTCGGCAGGGGTGCTGAAGGGGACGGTGGGGGTGTTCGGCATGCTGACTATTCTGGCTATCTGCCTGCTGCCCCTTTTGCAGATGGCGGTGCACTATCTGCTTTACAAAGTGGCTGCCGCCCTGTCCGCCACCGTGGGCACTGGGACTTTGTGCTCCCTGGTGGACCAGATCGGAGGAGCGTTCGGCCTGATGATGGGAATGACGGGAGCCTGCTGCCTGCTGCTGCTCATCGCCTTGGTGTCCTCCGTCTCGGTGGTTGCGGCATGATGGAGCTGATACGGCAATGGCTTTTGGGCATGGTATGTGCGGCAATGGCTGCCGCCCTGGCCCAGAGTCTGGCCCCAGAGGGTGGGCCGAAACGAATCTGCAAACTGGCCGGAGCTCTGGTACTGCTGTTGGCCGCGGTCAGTCCAATCCTTCGGCTGGACGAGAGGGCTTTATCTCAACTGGAAGCGGACTGCCAGGATACTGTAGGAAGTTATTCTGAGGCCTTGGAGGAGGAGAACGATTTGCTCTATCAAACCATCATAGAGGAGGAGACCGCCGCATATATTGTGGACAAGGCGGAAACGCTGGGGATTTCCTGCCAGGCGGAGGTGAGGTACCTGTATGATGAGGACGGAACACCCTATCCTTATGAGGTGGAGCTCAGGGGGAGCTGGACGCAGGAGCAGCGGGAGAAGCTGGAGGTGCTGCTGGAGGAAGAACTGGGCATTCCCACACAGCGGCAGACATTTGAGAGGACGTTGGCATGAAATTCCAATGGAAACCGCCCCAGATGGAGAAGGTACTGGGGTTTTGCAAGCAGTACAAATATGTGCTCCTTGTGGCCGCGGCAGGATTGCTCCTGTTGCTGTGGCCTACCGGGGACGGGCGCCAGGAGGCAGTGGCGGAGGAGGCAGGGATGGGCCTTACCGGAACGGAAGAGGACTTCTCTGTGGAGGCGCTGGAGGAGCGCCTGGCCCTGGCCCTATCCAGGATTGAGGGGGCGGGGGAGGTGTCGGTAATCCTCACAGTAGATAGCGGTATGGAGCGGGTACTGGCCACCGACCGCACCCGGGAGCAAGCGGATGGAGGCGTGTCCATCCAGGAGGAGACGGTCATCCTCTCCACTGACGCGGGGGAGGAGGCGGTGTTAGTCACCCAACGTTATCCCACCTTTCAGGGGGCGTTGGTGGTATGCCCTGGTGGAGACGACCCTTCGGTGCGCCTGGTGCTCACCCAGGCAGTGGCTGCTCTGACGGGGCTGGGGACGGACCGGATCACAGTGTGTAAGGGTTCTTGAAAAAGCGAAATTAAACTAGGAGGGCAAGAGTGATGAGCGTATGGAAGCGCAATGCGGTGGTGGTGGCCATCGTCCTGTTTGTGGGAGCGGCGGTCTACCTCAACTGGTCGTACAACAACCAGACGGAGGAGACGGGGGACGATCCGGGCAAAGTGCTGGGAGAGACTAGCCTAGTTAACGGTGAACAGGACGAAGAGGGAACGGCCCAGACCGGAGAGACTGGGGAAACAGGGGAGACCGATGGGGAGGAGACCACACAGACCGGCTACTTTGCCTCTGCCCGTCTCAATCGGCAGCAGGCCCGGGACAGCGCTCTGGAATTGCTCCAGGAGGCGGCGGCAGATGCCTCGGCGGACCAGACCCTCATTGACGAGGCCAACGCCTCTATTCAGGCTATGGCTACCTACACCATGTCTGAGGCCCAGGCGGAGAACCTGATCACTGCCAAGGGCTATGGGGAGTGCGTATGTTTCCTCAATGAGGACAGCGCCAGTGTAGTGGTATCCGCTACGGAGAACGGTCTGACGGAGAGCGATACGGCCAGAATCGTTGAGATCGTCATGGAGACCACCGGCCTGGAGGCGAACCAGATCAAGATCATTGAGGCGGACCCTTGAGGGGCGCCAACCGAACAGCCCCATGCCCGGCCAGAGAGCCGGGTAAGGGGCTGCGGCATTTTCTGGGGAGGTGTGGCCCGGGAAGAACTGTGAAAAGAAGGGAAAATCGGCATTGTATTTTCCTTGCCGTGGTGCTATAATAACTCCACGAACAATTCGGAAGGAGCGTGAGGCCAGATGGCCGAGAGCAGGGAATACATTTCCCGGGAAGAGGAATTGGGCAGTGTGAACATCTCCGAGGAGGTTCTGGCTGCCATTGCCGGCGCTGCCGCTCTGGACGTGGAGGGAGTTGGAGCCTTGGGCTCCGGCTTGGGCAGCGATGTGGCCGCCATGGTCAACCGGAAGGTGCTCTCGAAGGGTGTGCGGATCTCTGTGGAGGAGGACCGGGTGTCTGTGGACATCTCCCTGATGGTGAAGTACGGCTACGTGGTGCCCGATGTGGCCCGGGGAGTGCAGGACGCAGTTTCCAGCGCTGTAGAGAACACCAGCGGCCTGCAGGTTGCCTGCGTCAATGTGACGGTGGCCGGCGTGATGTTTCAGAAATAGGTCCAGAAAACAGGGGAGCCGGGTCTGAAGGGATCCGGCTCTGTTTTTGCGCCCAGCAGAAAAAGTGCTTCCCTTTTCCAGGGCACCCGTGTATAATCAGTGTATATGCAAATAGAAGAAGCTCAGACCGGCTAACCGTGCCGGGAAAGGATGGATTTACCATGACCAGAACCATAGCCCGTGAAATCGCCATGCATCTGGCTTTTGAGCAGGTCTTTTCCAATGTGCCGCCAGAGGAACTGCTGGCGCAGGAGCTGACGCCGGAGATTTTCGCCGACCGGAGTGTGGACGAACCCCTGTACAAGGATTTCCCTGATGAAGAACAGCTAGGCTATATTTCCGGACTGGTAGAGGGAGTGGCACGGTGCCGGGAGGAACTGGATAGCCGCATTGAGAAATATGCTAAGGATTGGCGAATTTCCCGCATTGACCGAGTGGCCGCCTCCATCCTGCGGGTGGCCATATATGAGATCCTGTATCTGCCTCAGGTGCCGGACAAGGTGGCTATCAATGAGGCGGTAGAGATCGCAAAGAAGTACCTGGAATCCGATGTGGTGGGCTTCATCAATGGGATTCTGGGATCCTTCATCCGGGAGGAGCGCTCCCAAGAACAGGAGCCGGCTGAGGGGGAATGAGAAACATGTCCGGGCTGTGCATCGGATTTGACACCAGCAACTATACCACTTCTGCCGCCGTATTCGATGGAAAACTGGCGGAGAATCGGGGACGGCTGCTCACAGTGGAGCCGGGGGCCCTGGGTCTGCGGCAGAGCGAGGCCCTGTTCCAGCATGTGAAGCGATTGCACCTCATGGTGGAGCAGCTCCGGGAGGAAGGGCTGATGGGAGAGATTGCGGCGGTGGGCGCCTCCACCAGGCCCCGGGAGGTGGAGGGCTCCTATATGCCTTGCTTCCTGGTGGGAGAAGGCCAGGGGCGCACCCTGGCTGCGGCGCTGGGCGTGCCCTTTTTTCCCTGCTCCCACCAACAGGGACACATTGCAGCGGCCGCCTGGTCCGCCGGGCGGGAGGACTTGCTGGACACCCCCCACCTGGCCTGGCACTTGTCTGGGGGCACCACGGAACTGCTCTATGTCCGTCCCAGCGGTCATCTCATCGAGGCCCGGCTCATCGGCGGTACCCAGGACATCTCCGCCGGCCAGCTGGTGGACCGCATCGGCGTGGCCATGGGGCTGGAATTCCCCGCGGGCAAGGGGATGGACACGCTCAGTCTCCAGTCCCAGAAGGAGGATGCCTTCCCGGTGAAAACAAAGGACGGACAGTTTTCCCTGTCCGGAATGGAGAACAAGATCCGGGGTATGCTGGAAGGCGGCGTGGATAAGCCGGATGTGGCCCGCTTCACATTGGAGACCATTGCCTCGGTGCTGATCCGGACCACGAAGTGGGCCAGAGAGAAATACGGAGACCTGCCCCTGCTGTGCTCGGGGGGGGTGGCGTCCAACACGCTGCTGCGCCGGCGGTTAGAGGGACTGGGGGCGGTGTTTGCCCCGCCCAAATACTCTGTAGACAATGCCCTGGGAGTGGCCGTCCTGGCCCGTCGGGCGCTGGAACGGGGGACGCGAGAGTGAATTTGGCGCAGTTTCCCGTATATACGGTGTCCCAGATCAACGGCTATCTGAAGGAGCTGCTGGAGGCCGACCCCCTGCTGCAGTCCCTGCTGATCCGGGGGGAGATCTCCAACTACAAGCGGTACCCTTCCGGGCACCACTACTTCTCCCTGAAGGACGAAAAGGGCAGCATGCGGTGCGTGCTGTTCCGGGGGGACGCGGCACGGCTGCGTTTTCAGCCCGCCAACGGCATGAGCGTGCTGGCCTTCGGCCGCATCTCCGTCTTTCCACGGGATGGGCAGTACCAGATGTACTGCACTGAACTGATCGAGGATGGCCGGGGGGCTTTGGACCTGGCCTTTGAACGGCTGCGACGGAAGTTGGAGGAGGAGGGCCTGTTCGACCCTGCCCGGAAAAAGCATCTGCCTGCTTGGCCGGGGCGTATCGCCCTGGTCACGTCCCCGGCGGGGGCGGCGGTGCGGGACATGATTCGCATTTTAGGCGCCCGCTGGCCCATGGTCGGGGTGCTGGTGGTCCCTGTCCGGGTGCAGGGGGAAGGCGCAGCAGAGGAGATTGCCGCTGCCATCGACCAGGTCAATCGGCGGGAGGACATTGATCTCATCATCACCGGACGGGGGGGCGGCTCCAGGGAGGACCTGTGGGCCTTCAACGAGGAGGCGGTGGCTCGAGCCATTTCCCGGTCCCGCATCCCGGTGATCTCCGCTGTGGGCCACGAGCCGGATGTGACCATCTCCGACTATGTGGCGGATGTGCGGGCGGCCACCCCATCCAACGCCGCCGAGCTGGCGGTGCCCGATCCAGGC
>CAJLWS010000120.1 GCA_905210385.1 uncultured Eubacteriales bacterium
TTAGTTGGCTTTCTCCGAACGAATTCACTGTCCAATATGTTTGACAAACCTACATATGCTAGGCTGGGAATTGAGAATATAGTATAGCACATTTGATGGGGTTGTGGTATACTGTTTTATAAGAGTTTTCACTTTATTTAAAGAGCGTGGAGGAGATTACGGCATGAAAGTTGTCACCCACAGCCCGGAGGAGACCCGGGCGCTGGGAGAGCGATTGGCTGGGACGCTGGGTCCCGGCACGGTGGTGGCATTTACCGGGGACCTGGGGGCGGGGAAAACCGCGTTCATCTCCGGCATGGCTAGAGGACTTGGAATTGAGGAGCGGGTGACCAGTCCCACCTTTACCATTGTCAATGAGTATGAGGGCGGACGGCTACCCCTGTTCCATTTTGACATGTACCGCCTAGGCAGCGCCGATGAGCTGTTCCACATTGGCTGGGAGGACTACCTGGCCCGGGGGGGCGTGTGCGCCGTGGAGTGGAGCGAGAACGTGGCCGAGGCCATCGAAGATGACGCTGTGCGGGTGGACATTGCCCGAGGGGAAGACGAGAACAGCAGAGTGATCCACATTGAGGGGGTGGCACTGTGAGGATTCTGGCGTTGGAGACCTCGGCGGTCACCGCGTCGGTGGCCGTCACGGAGGATGAAAAGCTGCTGGCCCAGTATTTTCAGAACAGCGGCCTGACCCATTCCGCCACCCTGATGCCCATGGCGACTGCCCTGCTGGAGAACACCGGGCTGACGCTGGAGGAGATGGACGTCATCGCGGTGGCTACGGGTCCGGGGTCCTTTACGGGGATTCGGATCGGCGTGGCCGCCGCCAAGGGGCTGGCCTGGCCGGGGGACAAACCCTGCGCGCCCTGCTCCACCTTGGAGTCCATGGCCTGGCAGTGCGCCCACCTGGACGGGGAGATCTGCGCGGTGATGGACGCCCGGCGCAATCAGGTCTATAACGCCCGCTTTCTGGCTCAGGATGGAAACCTGACCCGGCTGACCCCGGACCGGGCAGTGGGATTGGACGAGTTGACCGCTGAAGTGGAAAAATCCGGGAAGACACAGATTCTGGTTGGAGACGGGACAGCTTTGTGCTATAATGCCTTTAAGGCGGCTGGGATTCCGACCAGGCGGATGCCGCCCAACCTGGTCTTCCAGACCGCTTGGGGTGTGGCCAGGGCGGCCCTCCGGCTGGCCAGGGCGGGGGAGCTGGTTCCCGCTGGCCGGCTATCTCCTCAGTATCACAGGCTCAGCCAGGCGGAACGGGAGCGCCTGGAGCGTATGGGACAAAACAAATCATGAAAAGGGGAATTGCGACCATGGAAAAGGTACATATTCTGGATCATCCACTGCTGCAGCACAAGCTGTCCATCCTCCGGGACAAGAACACCGGAGTCAAAGAGTTCCGAGAGATCGTCTCCGAGATGGCTGCCCTGGAGTGCTACGAGGCCACCCGGGACCTGCCCCTGAAGGACGTGGAGATCGAGACCCCCATCGCCAAGGGCACCTTTAAGGCCCTGGCGGGCAAGAAGCTGGCCATCGTGCCCATTCTTCGGGCGGGGCTGGGCATGGTGGATGGGATTCTGAACCTGATTCCCTCGGCCAAGGTAGGCCATATCGGCCTGTACCGGGATCCGGAGACCCATGCCCCGGTGGAGTACTACTGCAAGATGCCCCAGGACATCGCCGAGCGGGACGTCATCGTGCTGGACCCCATGCTGGCCACCGGCGGTTCCGCCTCTGCAGCCATCACCTTCCTGAAGGGCTACGGCTGCAAGCACATCAAGCTGATGAACATCCTGGCCGCCCCGGAGGGGATCGCCTGCATCCAGAAGGACCACCCGGATGTGGACATCTATGTGGCCGCTGTGGATGAGAAGCTCAACGAGCACGCCTACATCGTCCCCGGCCTGGGCGACGCCGGCGACCGCATCTTCGGAACCAAGTGACGCCCATAAAAAAGCACCCCACCCGGGGTGCTTTTTTATCCTCATTTTTCCTTGAGCAGCTTGTTCAGCTCCTCCATAAAGGTATTGATGTCCTTGAACTGGCGATAGACGGAGGCGAAGCGCACGTAGGAAACCTCGTCCACATCCTTCAGCTTCTCCATGACCAGCTCCCCGATCTCCGTGCTGGGGATCTCCCGCTCCATCTCGTTCTGGAGGGATTGCTCGATCTCGTCGGCCAGCCGCTCCAGGGTGGAGACGGGGACGGAGCGCTTCTCGCAGGCCTTGAGCATACTGCCCAGCAGCTTGGCCTTGTCGAAGGCCTGCCGGCTGCCGTCCCGCTTGATCACCACCAGGGGCAGACTCTCCACGGTCTCATAGGTGGTAAAGCGTTTGTGGCACTCCAGACATTCCCGGCGGCGGCGGATGGAGCTGCCCTCATCAGCGGGACGGGAGTCCACCACCTTGCTCTCCGGATGGGAGCAGAAGGGACATTTCATAACACCTCACCCTTTCATTCAGGATCCATTCTCTCTGCAAGATTGGATATTTGCGCAATGTTATCAGTATTATAGCATGGATCCTTGCCCTTGGGTATTCTTTTTTGGAAAAATATTTTAGCCGGGTATAAAGCGGGAATGGGGGAGGAATACTTAGGACAGTGAGGTGATAATTGTGGAAACCAATCGCACCCCCTCCCAGGGGAAAAACCAGTGCCCCGAGAACAAGAAGGGCCCTGAGAATAAGAAGCGGCCCGAGTCCAAGAAGGAGCAGGGTCCCGAGAACCGGAACCCCATGAACAAGGGCTATTAAACGAAACGGACACACGGGCGGGGGGCGCTGGCCCTCCGCCTGTGTGCTGGAAGGGAAGAGAAAATGGGAAAGCGAGGGAAATCTCCGGGAAAGGTGAACCGGGAAATGCCAAAGTACCGCAGGCCGGAGTATGATCGTCTGTCCGACGTGGCGGCGGGCAGAGTACAGGCCGGGCCGCAGTCCACGCCGCCCAGGGCGGGAACGGAGCTGGACGACTGGCAGGATCCGGACCTATTCCATTCACCAGAGCTGTAAAAAACGGGGCGCAAGCCCCGTTTTTTACAGCAGATTTTTCAAGGTGGGCAGTTCTCCCTCTAAGATCAGCTCCAGCTGGTTGACCAGCCGGGCGCACACCGCGGCGCACTCCCCGGAGTCCTCCCGGGAGGAGAGATAGGCGATGGCCTCGTGAAAGGAGGAGCGAACGGCGTCGATGTCCGTGTGCCGGAGGGTGACATGAAGGTAGAAGTCATGCGTTTCCCAATCCTGATAGGCGTCCTCAATGAGAGCCTGCGCCCCGTCCCAGTCCTCCTGGATGAGGGCCTGCCGGGCCTGCTCCAGCTGTCCGGCCATCCGGCTGGTGATCCGGTCCAGAGCCAGGACGTGAAGGGCCGACAGCCCAGCCAGGACGGCGATCAGCGCCGCCGCGGCCCACAGGCGCCTCATGCCGCCCCTCCCTTTCGGATGCAGTAGGTGTTGCCTGATTGGTCCACGGTGAGCAGGAATACCTGGGTAGGGGAGGAGAGGCCTCGGGCGGCCAGCTGCTTGTCCAGCCAGCGCCGCTCATAGCCCCGGCTCTTCAGATTCTGGTCCAGCAGGCGGCCGTCGCTGATGAGGATGACCGGCAGGCCCGTCTCCTGGGGCTGGAGGTCCAGCTGGGCGCAGGTGGGCGGCTTCTGTTCGGCATAGGGCAGCACGGACAGCTGCCCGTTGGTCTCCAGGATGGCGAACTTGATGGCCTGGAAGTCGGTGTAGCCCTGGATGCGCAGCTCCTCCATCAGCTCGTCCACGGTGAGTCGGTTTTTCCGAAGCTCCTGCTCCAGCACCAGCCCGTCCTGGATGACCACGCTGGGCCGCCCGCACAGCAGGGCGCGGAAGCGGATGGATTTGGCGGACAGCACGGACAGGATGGTTGCCACTGCCAGCAGGATCACAATGGGGATTAGGCCGGACAGCAGGGGGATGCCGTTGTCCTGCATGGGGACGGAGGCCAGGTCGGCGATGATGAGGGCCAGGGTCAGCTCGGAGGGCTCCAGCTCTCCAACCTGACGCTTGCCCAGCAGGCGGATGCCCACAATGATGAGCAAGTAGAGCACCACGGTGCGGATCAATACCACAAACATCGGATCACCTCATATCAATGGAAGGGTTCGCTCTTGATCATTTTGCCCGTGAAGGGCGGGGGATATGCCGGCTCCTTGTCCAAAACCACTTTTTTTGAGGGAAGGCGAAAAAAACGGAAAGTGCGCCTTGCCTTTTGAGAAAAGATACGCTAAGATAGATGGGATAAAAGCATCATTGTGTTGTGAAAAGCAGCGCATGGCCGCCCTGGACCGTTCCTGCACCGGCAGGAGGCGCTGTCTGTGGGGCGGCTTTTTTGGAAAGGCGGGGAAGTGTATTGAAGGCAACGTTAATCCTGGCGAACGGGGCTGTCTTTCATGGCAGGTCCATTGGCGCTTCCGGGGACCGTGTGTGTGAGATGGTGTTCAACACCTCCATGACTGGTTACCAGGAGGTCTTGACCGATCCTTCCTATGCGGGGCAGGGCGTGGTGATGTCCTATCCCCTCATCGGCAACTACGGGGTGAATGAGGAGGACAATGAGTCCGCACGTCCCTGGGCAGAGGCCTTCGTGGTGCGCCACCTTTCCCCCCGGGGGAGCAATTTCCGCTGCCAGGCCACCCTGGACGAATTTTTAAAGAAGTATGACATTGTGGGCATTGAGGGGGTTGACACCCGTGCCCTCACCAAGATTCTCCGCAGTCAGGGCTCCATGAACGGCATGATCACCTGTGCGGAGCATTTTAATGTCAACGAGGTGATGGACAAGCTGGGTGCCTACCGGGTAGCCGGCACGGTGGAGCGGGTTACCTGTGCCCAGCCGGAGGACTACCCGGCCTATGGGGAGCAGCGCCACCATGTGGCCATGATGGATTACGGCGTCAAGCGCAACATGGTGGAGTGCCTGCGCCGCCGGGGCTGCCGGGTGACGGTGCTGCCCGCGCACACTCCTGCCGGGGAGGTGCTGGCCGGGGGCTACGACGGGGTGATGCTCTCCAACGGCCCCGGGGATCCCGCCGACAACGTGGAGATCATCGGGGAGGTGCGTAAGCTCTACGAGAGCGGCCTGCCCCTGTACGCCGTATGCCTGGGCCATCAGCTGTT
>CAJLWS010000121.1 GCA_905210385.1 uncultured Eubacteriales bacterium
ACTTTATAGATGCGGCAAAATATGAATTTTGTCGCTAAGGGAGGTGACAGATATGAGCGGGAAGAGGGAATCGGCTTGCCACGGGCCGCGGGCAAGTCCCGTCCCGCCGGGCCGAAAGCACAGGAGGGAAGCGGAAAGGGGGGAAAGTTATTGCGAAAGCGTGAGTTTATCGACCAGGTCGCTGCCAAAACGGGGTTGACCAAACGGGACAGTGAGCGGGCCATGGACGCGGTCTTTCAGATCATGGGGGAGCTTCTGGCCCGGAGGGACCGAATGCAGGTCAACCAGTTTGGCGTGTTCGAGACCAGAACGCGGGCGCCCCGGATGGCCCGAAACCCCCGCACGGGGGAGGCGATCTGCCTGCCGGCGGCCATTGCCCCGGTATTCCGGCCATCCCATGCACTGCTGGAGCGGCTGAACCGCTCAAGAACAGAGACAGAATAGAAGGAAGGAGAAAAACGCAATGAAGAAACGATTGCTGGCCCTGCTGTTGGCCATAGTGATGATTGTGAGCCTGATGCCTACCGCCCTTGCGGCGGATGGGGGTACTACCCCACCAGGAAAGGAGAGCGTTGCGGGGAATACGCCTACTCCCCTGCCTACTTGGGAGGGCGTCACTGAGAATGGCCATGTTCTCAGCGGCTGGATGGCTCCTGATGGAATGGTCTATGATGCAGGTAAGACTGTTGAGTTTAGTGAGAATACGGATTTGACTGCCCTGTACGGTCACGCCGAGATTGAAAAAGACCTGGGCGAGGCGGATACCGCCACCAAGGGCAATACTATGCGTAATGACTATCAGCTTACGGCGGCGGGGGCGGCTGATCCCACCACCATTGGCACGGCGCTGGACTTTTCCGCCATTACGGTGAACGGCGCTGCGGTGGGTGGCAATGTGACCAGGATTGAGTTTGTCAGCGTGGCCGAGTTACCGCAGTACGATATTATACCTGCTACAGGCGATGCGTGGAGGGCCGTCATTACGGACAGCGATTCTGTCTACAATGACGTGCTCTACGCCCGGGAAGTGGGCGAGGGGGAGGCCAACCAGGTGCTGGCTTGCCTGCGTAGCAACGGAAGTGGAACCTATAACATCATGGTTTACGGCGTAGGCGGCGTGTCCGCTCCGGCGGACAGCATGGGGCTGTTCTACAACAATGATGGTCGCTGGGATAAGCTGACCGCGATCGATTTCAGCCAGTTTGATACCTCGAATGTGGAGACGATGCAGAACTTCCTGATGGGCTGCTCCGCACTGACCGCTGTGGATTTTTCCTCCTTTGATACCAGCAAGGTGTGGAATATGCAGGGACTTCTCTATGGTTGTTCTTTTTTGACTACTGTGGATGCTTCCCCGCTGGAGATGGAGAATGTCCAAAACATGTCCCAAATGTTTTATGGATGTACCAATTTGACGAGCGTAAACACCGCTGGCTGGAATACCGGAAGCGCAATCAATATGAATTATATGTTCCAAAACTGCACGAATCTTCCTGAAGTTGATGCTTCTGCATGGGACACTAAAAATGTACAATACATGGCTCAGATGTTCTATAACTGCCCCAGCCTTCAGAAAGTTCGAGCAGACGGTTGGAAAACCGGGAATGTAACCACTATGCAGCATATGTTCCGGAAGGACCTTCAGCTTGCCAGTGTCACCGGAATTGAAGATTGGGACGTGTCAAAGGTTTCTACGTTTGAGTGCATGTTCTACATGGACAAAGATGAAAACACCGCATTCACTGGTCCCCTGGATCTTTCCGGCTGGAATCCGGAGAGCGTCGAGAACATGAATTATATGTTCAGCGGTCTTGCTGGGTTGACTGAACTCAAGGCCAGTGGCTGGGAGATGCCGGCGTTGACGTCTGCCGACTCATTTGTATTTGCTTGTGACCAGCTGACCCGCATAGACCTCAGTGACTGGGATGTCCCACGACTGGAGAGCGTTAGCATGATGTTTAGCAACTGCTTTGTCCTGGAAGCGGTTGACCTTTCCACTTGGAAGAACGTCAACAGCATTGATTATATGTACGCTATGTTTAGCAATGCGAAGGCCGCTAGGGAGATTAAGATCCCCAACTGGACTGTGGTAGCAAAAGGGGAGCCGGTCAGTTTGTACAGCGCGTTCAGCCAGTGCGATTCGCTGGAGATCCTTGACATGTCTGGCTGGACGGTGGGCGGAACCGTGGAGGGTTCAGGCGAGGTTTGGAGCAGCATGGGCGTTTTTTCCAATCTTGGTATCCATAGCACGCTAAAAGTGCTTGATATCAGCGATTGGACGATTGCGGAGGGTACACCGTCCAACTTTTTCCAGGGTAACAGCAATTCCCCCCAAGGGAAGCTTTGGAGCGATGCCACCGGAACGCCGCTCAAGTGGGAGAATGTGGAGATCAGGGCCAGCCACTGGAATCTGAACAATGTGGAACTGGATTTGAGCAACCTGTTTAGCGGTACAGGAATTCAGGAGCTGAACGATTGGTATAATATCTCGGGAATCACCAGTATGCAGGGTATGTTCCGGAATTGCCCCCATCTGCGTACTGCGGTTTTCTATAGCGATGAGATGACAAAGCTGACCGATGTGTCTTACATGTTCCATAACTGCACGAATCTTTACAGCGCGTCCATGCTCATCGACGGCATGACCTGCGGCGTTGATAATTTTAATGTGACCGCTATGTTCGACGGGACAACCAATGTGATGAATAACGTCGATACATATGACAACGATTATGGCAATAAGATTAACGATGCTTTCCAATCCAGAAATCAAAGTACCAGAAGTACCACCGCTGTCACCCGAATGCAAGCAGCCGTTCCGGCCATTTCGGTAGTCAGTTCTGAAATGCGGGCCAGGACGGCTTCCTCCGTGGAGGAAACCGTCCTGCAGCTCGTGCCGCAGGCAGTTCCTCTTGCGGAGGACAGCGGGGTTGCCTCCAATGAGCCGGGGCGGGAGGATCGTTACCAGGTTACCCCTGACCAGACCGTCACCTATAAGCTCACCGTGAAATATGTGGGGGACGAGGGTGCCAAAAGCGGAGTGATCACGGTTACCGACGCATTGCCCAACGGCGTCATCCCGGTGGATGGCAGTGTTAAGATCAGCGATGTTCGGTATAGTGATGGAAGCACCAGCGGCTACAAGGGAGGAGCGGTTACTTCGGCCAGCTTTAACGGGACCACCTTTACTGCTGAGATCACAGGCCTGTACGCAGGTACTGAAGTGGACATCAGCTTCGTATGCACCCTGTCTGCCGTGCCTCCGGTGGCCGAGGCAGACGGCAATTACCAGTATTGGGACAATATCGCTTCTGTGACCCAGACGGAAGGCCCACTGACCAACCAGTCCAACACCTTGCGCCTGTGGTATAAGGACGAGTCCCCCGTGATCCCGCCTGTGACCTACTACTACATCGATGCCGGGGCAGGGGAGAACGGCTCCATCAGCCCCAGCGGGCAGGTGGCCGTGCCAGCGGGCGGCAGCCGGACCTTCACCATCACCGCCGACGAGAGCTATGTGGTTGCCGACGTGCTGGTGGACGGGGTGAGCGTGGGCCCGGTGGGCAGCTACACCTTCTCCAATGTGCGAGCCAACCACACCATCTCCGTCATCTTCCGGGATGCGGATGGGGTGGCCGATCCCGATGACACCGGAGTGTCCGACTGGCTGGATACGAATAATCACAACGCCTATCTCCAGGGATACGGCAATGACTTGTTTGCCCCTGATGCCGGAATGACCCGTGCGGAAGTGGCCCAGATGTTCTACAATCTGCTGCGAAACCAGAATGTGACGGTTACGGTTTCCTTTGAGGATGTACCCGATGGCAAGTGGTATACAGACGCGGTGAACACACTGGCCTCTCTGGGAATAATCCAGGGAGCCGGGGACGGGAAGTTCTATCCCAATAGCCCCATTACTCGTGCGGAGTTCGTGGCCATTGCTATGCGCTTTACAAAGGGAGACGTGGCCGGGGATGTGAATTTCACAGATGTAAGCCCCAGCAGTTGGTATTACAAGTCCGTGGTAGGCGCGGTGAACTATGGCTGGATCGTGGGATATGGCAACGGCTTATTTGCTCCAAGAGCCAGCATCAGCCGTGCTGAGGTGACCACGATTGTGAACCGGATGCTGGGCCGCAGTGCAGATCGGGTATATGTAGACGGTCATTTGGACGAATTAAAACAGTTCAGCGATGTGACCAGGGGCTGGGCTTTCTATCAAATCATTGAGGCCACCAACAGCCATACCCATACCATTACGAATGGCCAGGAAACCTGGACAGGGTTAAGCTGAGCTGGAGCAGATGCTCCTGGTATGAGGGTGCCCATTTGATGGAAATTTTCCAGGATCAACTTCAGAGCGCTTGGTTCACCAGGGCAATGCTTAGCTGGTCAAAGCGGTGCGGCAACCATACAGGGTTGTCCGCACCGCTTTTTGTTTGAACACCTGATGAGGGGAGAAATAACATAGCCAGAGCCTTGCCCTCCATGAAGGCAATGGGGGGATCTGGTGGCGGCTGCTCAATGGACTCAAACTACTTTCCGCCCGTTGAGCACCACGCCCAGGATGTGGGTGTCGCTGCCGACGGAGTCGTTGATTTCATAGCCCATGCCGTTCAGTTCTTTGCAGAAGGCTTCGACTTTTTCGGCGGGTGCGTGCTGTTTCAATACGATGATCATGGTGGGTTCTCCTGTCTTTCCTATCTATTACGAAGATGATTTCTTTCAATGACGGTATTCTAACACTTTAAAGCGCTAAAGTCAAGCCCCCTTGCGAAATTTGTTTAGGGGTTATATAATAGGAACGCAAAGGCTTCACCCTTGGGGGAAGCTGTCCGCGAAGCGGACTGATGAGGGGCGGCCTTGCCATTATTGCCCAACAGAGGGTTGCCAGGAACACGCGCCCCTCATCCGGCCCTGCGGGCCACCTTCCCCCAAGGGGGAAGGCAAAGAGAAGATAAAGAGGTTGCCAATATGCCAAAAGAAGCAAAAACCAATGCAATGCGGATGTTGGAACGGGCGAAGGTCGCCTACTCCGCACATGAATACCCCCATGAGGAAGGCCAGGCTGTGGACGGCGCGAACGTGGCGCGGCTGACCGGGCAGGACCCGGCCAAGGTGTTCAA
>CAJLWS010000122.1 GCA_905210385.1 uncultured Eubacteriales bacterium
GCTTCCCTTTCCATTCGGGCGAAAGTCCTTCCCAGCCCTCCCCCCTGCGGCGGGGGGCGGGCTTCCAAAAGCAAGAGAGGAGCTGATGTCATGAAAAGGAGCAAGCGGCGCACCGGATTTCTCCTCGTGTGCGTGGCGCCGGCGGTCATCCTGTTCTTCATTTTCATGATCGTACCCACCATCAACGTCTTCCGCATGTCTCTGTTCGAGCGGGGCGCCTACTCCCCCACGGAGACCTTTGTGGGCTTCCAGAACTTTGAGACCCTGTTCCAGGACACCCGGTTTATCCAGGCCATGCAGAACACCATCCTGCTCATCGTGGTGGTCACCATCATCACCTTTGCCCTGGCCCTGGTGTTCGCCGGCATCCTCACCCGGGAAAAGATTCGGGGGCAGAACTTCTTCCGGGTGGTGTTCTACATCCCCAACATCCTGTCCGTGGTGGTCATCTCGGGCATTTTCTCCGCCATTTACCAGCCGGAGAACGGCCTGCTCAACAGCATCATTGGCCTGTTTACCGACATGACCGACCCCATCCTGTGGAAGGGGGAGACCCTGGTCATGCTCAGCCTGATTATTGCCATGATCTGGCAGGCGGTGGGCTACTACATGGTCATGTACATGGCCTCCATGGCGGCGGTGCCCCTGGACCTGTATGAGAGCGCCTCCCTGGACGGCGCCGGGCGCGTGCGCCAGTTCTTCCAGATCACCATTCCCCTGATCTGGACCAATATCCGCACCACCCTGACCTTCTTCATCATCTCCACCATCAACATGGCCTTCCTGTTCGTCAAGGCCATGACCTCCGGCGGCCCCAACGGCGCCTCCGAGGTGGCCCTGTCCTACATGTACGGGCAGAAGGACGCCGGCCTGTACGGCTACTCCATGGCCATCGGCGTGGTGATCTTCCTGTTCTCCTTCATCCTGTCTGCCCTGGTCAACCGGGCCACCAAGCGCGAAGCGCTGCAATACTGAGGAGGTGCCTGCGATGCTGAAAACGAAATCCGCCGGCAACCGGGTGTATAAGGCCTTCATCTATGTGGTGCTCATCGCCCTGACGGTGTCCATCCTGGTTCCGGTGATCTGGGTGTTTCTGGCCTCCGTCAAGGAGAACAGCGAGTTCTACGGCAACCCTTGGACCCTGCCCGCCGGCATCCACTGGCAGAACTTTGTGGACGCCTGGGAGCGGGCCAGCATGGGCGAGTACATGCTCAACTCGGTGATCGTCACCGCCCTGGCCCTGGTCATCCTGCTGGTGGTGGCCCTGCCCGCCGCCTACTGCCTGTCCCGCTTCAAGTTCCGCAGCCGGAACTTTTTGAACATCTGCTTCATGGCGGGGCTGTTCATCAACGTCAACTACATTGTGGTTCCCATCTTCCTGATGCTCCGGGATGGGGACAGCTTCCTGCGGGATACCTTCGGGCAGGGCTTCCTGCTCAACAACATCGTGGTGCTGGCCATTGTCTACGCCGCCACCGCCCTGCCCTTCACCATCTACCTGCTCTCCGGCTACTTCGCCACCCTGCCCCACGATTTTGAGGAGGCCGCCTACATCGACGGGGCGGGCTACGGCTCCACCATGGTGCGCATCATCTTCCCCATGGCCCAGCCCTCCATCGTCACCATCATCCTCTTCAACTTTCTCTCCTTCTGGAACGAGTACATCATCTCCATGACCCTGCTCAGCAGCACCAGCGGCCCCAGAACCCTGCCAGTGGGCCTGCTCAACCTGATGCAGGCCCAGCAGTCTGCCGCCCAGTACGGCATCATGTACGCCGGCCTGGTGATGGTGATGCTGCCTACCCTGGTCCTGTACATCTGCGTGCAGAAGAAGCTGATCCAGGGCATGACCGTGGGCGGACTGAAAGGTTAAGGTGATACCATGAACTTCTGGAAAGAACATACCGCCCTGCGGGTCTTCCTCATCGCCCTGTTCTTCCTGGTTGGGCTGGCACTTGTCCTCTGGGGCTGGACCATGACCGGACAGATGAACGGCCTGCTCATCATGATCGTTGGCCTGATCCTGCTGGTGCTGGCCCTGGCCATCTACAACAAGCCCTTCCAGGACAAGAAGGACTAAAGAGCAACCCCCATTTGAGAGGAGTCAACGTATGAGCGAATACAAGCAAACCAAAGGCCGGGTCACCATCCCCACCGACGTGGACGTGGTGCCCGAAACCCTGCAGCTGCTGGAGCGGTGGGGGGCGGACGCCATCCGGGACTGTGACGGCACCGACTACCCCGAGGCCCTCAAGGGGGTGGACGCCAAGGTCTACTCCACCTACTACACCACCCGGAAGGACAACGCCTGGGCCAAGGCCAATCCGGATGAGGTGCAGCAGTGCTATATCATGACCGGGTTTTGCACCGCCACCGGCGGCTCCCTGTCCATCCCCCTGATGCAGGGCATCAGCCCGGAGCTGCTCCAGGTCAACACCCGGGACGACATCGGGCGCTGGTGGGAGGTGGTGGACCGCACCACCGGCCAGCCCCTCCCCGTGGAGGCGTGGCGGTACGATGATGCAGCCGGCTGCGTGATCATCGACAACCCCGAGCCCTTCCACGACTACACCGTCAGCTTCCTGGCCTACCTCATCTGGGACCCGGTGCACATGTACAACGCAGTCACCAACGACTGGAAGGACTTCGAGCACCAGATCACCTTCGACGTGCGCCAGCCCAAGACCCACAAGTTCACCATGGAACGGCTGCGCAAGTTCATCACCGAGCATCCCTATGTGGACGTCATCCGGTACACCACCTTCTTCCACCAGTTCACCCTGATCTTCGACGAGCTGAAGCGGGAAAAGTATGTGGACTGGTACGGCTACTCCGCCTCCGTCTCCCCCTATATTCTGGAGCAGTTCGAGCGGGAGGCGGGCTACAAGTTCCGGCCGGAGTATATCATCGACCAGGGGTACTACAACAACCAGTACCGGGTACCCAGCAAGCAGTTTCAGGACTTCATGGCCTTCCAGCGCCGTGAGGTGGCCAAGCTGGCCAAGGAAATGGTGGACATCACCCACGAGCTGGGCAAGGAGGCCATGATGTTCCTGGGGGACCACTGGATCGGCACCGAGCCCTACATGGACGAGTTCAAGACCATCGGCCTGGACGCGGTGGTGGGCAGCGTGGGCAACGGCTCCACCCTGCGCCTCATCTCCGACATCCCTGGGGTGAAGTACACCGAGGGGCGCTTCCTCCCCTACTTCTTCCCCGACACCTTCCACGAGGGGGGCGACCCCGTCCGGGAGGCTAAGGAGAACTGGGTCACCGCCCGACGGGCCATCCTGCGCAAGCCCATCGACCGTATCGGCTACGGAGGCTATCTAAAGCTGGCCTGCCAGTTCCCCGACTTCCTGGCCTATGTGGAGAGCGTGTGCGACGAGTTCCGGGAGCTGTATGAGAACATCCGGGGCACCACCCCCTACTGCTTCAAAACGGTGGCCGTCCTCAACGCCTGGGGACGGGCCCGCTCCTGGGGCTGCCACATGGTGCACCACGCCCTGTACCAGAAGCAGAACTACTCCTATGCCGGAGTGATCGAGGCCCTGTCCGGCGCCCCCTTCGATGTGAAGTTTATCAGCTTTGACGACGTCAAGGCCGATCCCCACTGTCTGGATGGGATCGACGTGCTCCTCAATGTGGGGGATGGAGATACCGCCCACACCGGCGGCGCCTGGTGGGAGGATCCCGCCATTTCCGCCGCCATCAAGGCCTTCGTGTGGAACGGGGGCGGCCTGATCGGCGTGGGCGAGCCCAGCGGTCATCAGTACCAGGGCCGCTACCTCCAGCTGGCCCAGGTACTGGGGGTGGAGAAGGAGACCGGCTTCACCTTAGGGTACGATAAGTACAACTGGGAGGAGCACCCCGGCCACTTCATCCTGGCCGACTGCCAGGGCGATATGGACTTCGGCGAGGGCAAGAAGAGCATCTACGCCCTGCCTGACGCCCAGATCCTGGTCCAGCGGGACAAGGAAGTGCAGATGGCGGTGAACCAGTACGGCGCCGGGCGGACAGTCTACCTCTCCGGCCTGCCCTACAGCTTTGCCAACAGCCGGGTCCTCCACCGGGCCGTGCTGTGGACGACGGGCAGCGAGGACCTGCTCCATACCTGGTTCTCCTCCAATTATAACGTGGAGGTCCACGCCTATCCCAAGAACAGCAAATACTGCGTGGTCAATAACACCTACAAGCCTCAGTCCACCACCGTTTACCGTGGGGACGGAAGCTCTTTCCCTCTGGACCTGGATGCCAACGAGATCCGCTGGTACGAGGTTTGAGAATCGTAAGGGCGCGGCAACCCCGTTTTTTGTCTCTGTCATGCTGAAGAAACCGTCTGGAGGATTGGACTCCAGACGGTTTCTCTTTTCCCCACCATTCCATTTTCTACTTGGCCGGCTCATTCTCCACTGGCCTCCAAAGGGCCGATTCGTACCCTTTCACATAGTACCGGAGGTTTTTCCGTCCCCGGCAGATCACTTCATGCCCCTCCGCTTCCAGCTTTGCCCGCTGGAGCTTGATCCCTCCGGGATACTTGGGGTTCAGCTCCCCCTGGGCCTTCAAGGTCCGCCACCAGGGGATCCGATCCGTCTCCCGCTGCTCGCTGGCCCAGGCCGCGATGGAGACAAAGATCCCGGCGGTGATGGGATCGGTGAAGTCCGCCCCGCCCCTCCGGGCAAAGTATTCCCGCAGTTCCCCCACCGTGGTGACCATTCCCTCCGGCACCTGTCCCATCATCCGGCTGTAGTCCATGGGCGGAGCAAAATACATCCGCTCCCCGCCATACTTCCGGATAATTGCCGGATCAGTCACAATCTGGACCCTGGGCATTCCCTTGTCCTCCCGGAGCATCCCGTTAAAATCCTTTTTCCACTCGTTCGCCATTTCGCTCACCTCCATGCCAGCATACCGGATTTCCCGGGAAAGCGCAATGAAGCGGTTTCATTTTTTCACAGGAAAATGAAACCGCCTCATTTTTTGATGGAAAAAAGCGGACAGCCTTTCGACTGTCCGCTTCCTTGTGTTGGCACTACCTATCTTTCCAGGCCGTCACCAGCCAAGTATTTTCGGCGC